>JAGXIA010000067.1 GCA_024635885.1 Helicobacteraceae bacterium
TTAAATACACTCCATACATCGGCCGACTTAATGTCTTTAATGTATTTTTTGGTTAACTCATTTTTTTTTGCTTTCATTTATGACTTCAACTGTGTTAGTCTTTCTCTTTTAGTACCTATTAATGTTATCTGAATACCAAAATTACCATCTACAATTACAACCTCGCCTTGTGCGATAACATGGTTGTCTACTAAAATATCCAGTGGATCATTAGCTAGTTGGTTCAACTCGATAACTGAACCGATATCCATATTTAGAACATCTTTTAATAACATCTTCTTCTTACCAATTCTAACTTTAACGGGCAGTTTAACATCCATGATTAGAGAAATATTATTCATTTCGGTATTGTTTAGGTGAACATCATTTAAGCCGCTATTACTGCTATTGCTAACACCTTCAGATGAATTACTACTGACAGTTTTAGCAGAAGATCCAAAAAAAGAGTTTTGCAATTTCTCGTCCATTATGAACATTATTAGAGAGTGTAAATTCTCAATATTGAATTTATAAACAAACATTTTATTAAATGCTTCTAATGAAACTTCAGAGTCTTCTCCTACAAGTTCTATACTATCAACACTAAAAGATAAAACTGGCATCTCTTTTTGAGAAGAAAGAGCATTGCTGATAGCACCAAAAATATTTGATACTATCTCTTTAGTTGCATCTAAATCATCATCAGTTACATCTTCTCTATCACTTGCTTCTTCACCCATCATCATATCTGCTAAAGAAGCAGATAAAATAGGAGGTAATGCTACCATAGCTGTAGCATCAATACTACCAGATACTTTTAATTTAACTAATACTATAGGAGGAACAATATTTGAAATAATACTTAAATCCTGTTCTTCTTTTAGTTCAAGTGAAGGAGCTTGCCCAATAAGCGCCTCAATGGTGCCAATTGTTTCATTTTCAAATAACTTCATAAAATCACTCATTTTATTACTCCTCATCCCTATATTCGTTCTCATCATTCATTATATCTTTTGCACCAGATATTTTATCATGTCTTAATTGTTCAAAGTTTTCTAATGCACGTTTAACTGCATCTTTTTCAGTATCTACAACTTCTGTTATTTGAATTGATTTTCTAAATCTTCTAAGACCCATTTCACCACTAAATCTCTCTTTTCCATCGACACTTACTGTCACAATGTCATTAGCAGGACTGGATAATCTTAGAACATCGCCAACTTTTAATTCTAAAACATCTCTAAGCGTTAATTGTGCTCCGCCTAAGTTGGCTTCTACATTTACTTGAGCACCACCAAGCAAAACTTGCAATTCAGTGTTTCTACTTTTTTTAGAACTTGTTTCATTCAGCATTAAATCTCTACTGGCGAGTTTTGGTAAAACAGGTTCAAGAGAGATAACCGGATAACAGATATTCATCATTCCAGAACTATGCCCGATAATTATCTCCATAACAACCATAACAACAATCTCATTTTGTGCAACAATTTGAATAACATTTGGACTTGACTCTTTGGACTCGATATTAGGGTAAACCTCCATAACTGGTCCCCATGCATCTTTAAGAGTACTCATCATAACTCTTAAAATTGTCTCAAAAAGACTTAATTCTATGTCCGAAAACTCTCTATTAGCATCAAAAGGTTCTCCTTTGCCACCCAGAAGACGATCTAACATAGGAAATGCGATAGAAGGGTTAATCTCTATAACTCCACTTCCTTCCAAAGGTTTTATAGAAAAAACATTAAAACTGGTAGGATTTGGAAGTGACATCAAAAATTCACCATATGTCATCTGGTCAACAGAGTGAAACTGTATTTCAACTATAGAACGCATAATAGAAGATATTTGAGAAGCTAATGATCTAGCCATTTTATCATGAACACCACGAAAAGCACGAAGTTGCTCTTTTGATACTCTGTTTGGTCTTTTAAAATCGTAAAGTGTTACCTGTCTTTGAGGAAGAAGATTATCTTCACTGCTTTCAAGGACATCATCACCTTCATCATCAACAACATCTAAAAGTGCATCAATTTCTTCTTGGGAAAGTATATCTGCCATAATTATGCTCCTACACTTTCTTTAATTTTATTGATAACTGATTTATGGATTTGTGAAATTCTTGATTCAGTAATATTTAAAACTTCACTTATCTCTTTTAATGTTAACTCTTCAAAATAGTAAAACTGAATAATAAGTTGTTCTCTTTCATTGTAAGAACCAAGAATATTTTTTATAACTTCAATTAATTCTTCTCTTTCTATTTGTGCTAAAGCAGCGCCCTCATCACCAACATAAAGCTGATCTTGTAATGGCATAACTGCATATATTGAAGAAGCAATACGCGCATCATGTATTTTTTCAACGGTTTCTTCTAGTATAACTGAAAGTTCTTCATCTGTTGGCTCTTCATCATTGAGAAGCATATATTCTTCAACTGCATAGTTAATTGCTTTTATAAGTTTTCTGCTAGCGCGGCTTAAGATATCTAAACTTCTCAAGTAATCTAACATTGCCCCATAAACTCTCTTTTTCGCATATCCCCAAAAAGAATCATTTAATGTTTCATCATATCTTCTAGCTAATTTAATAAGTTCTTCTGTTCCGATTGCTGAGAGGTCTAAAAAATCTATCGAACTAGGAAGTCTTTCTTTGAGTCTAAAAGCCATAGCTTTTACGGCTGGCAGGTACTGAATAGCCAGTTCGTCTTCTTTATGTTTAATATCATTTAGGTAAGTAGTGGAACTCATTTTTTATCCCTAATTTTATCAGTTACATTTAAACTCATGGCTGCTTCAGTTATCTTATAAACAGAATCGATAAGTTTTTCTCTCTTATTAATCTCTTTTACAAACAAATCAAGTTCTTTCTCATGATTGTCTTTGGGAAAGTAGTAAGATTTAGCGACCATAGTTCTAAAATAAAAGGCTATTATAACATGAGAAAAAAGGTAAAAGAATAGAGTAATTAAAAACGTATATACAAGTAAACCTTCAGCATCAAAAGATTTTAATATGCCAAAAATAATTCCAACAAAGAAACCTTGAACTGTAAAAAAATATACAAAATTCTCACCTAACATCAACTACCCCAAAATATACATTAGAAATGTTCTATTAACCGCTTAAACAGTCCTGTTAAACCACTTTCATGTGAAGTAACTAGCACATTACGTTCCAATTTCATTGTAATGTTATTGGCGATTGCGACTATATCTTTATGTGGCTGTGAATTAGGATGCGCTATACTAAAAAGTGCTCTTTGTTTTACAGAAGATGAAACTTTAATATCTGCATTAATTTTACCAATCAATTTTAAATCTAACTTCGTACCTATATTTGCAAGAGCTACTTTTTGAATTTTACCAAAAACTGCTTGTGCTTCTTTTTCACTTTTTACCTGATTCATAAGTACACTTACATCATTACGAATAGCAGCTATCGTTTTTATGGTTGCATATGCATCTGTAATTGCCGCTGGATCCGGCACTGTTACAACAATCACATCATCAGCAGCATTTAAAAACATCTGTATATGTTCTCCAATTCCAGCACCGGTATCTATTATCATTACATCCAATTTATCCAAAACTTCTGCTTCTTGCATAAAACGCTCAAAAAGTGCCATGTTCGAGAATTTAAGTATTTCATCACCGCTTTCACCCGGAATTAAAATAAGGTTTCTAGTAATTGGTATTAAAATATCACTAACAGTTGCCTCACCTTTTAGTACATGTAAGATGTTCTTTTTAATCTTAACATTAAACATAACATCTAGATTGGCAAGTCCTATATCTGCATCAAATATACCTACATTGAGTCCAGTTTGAGACAGAACATAAGCTAAATTTGAACTAATCGTACTCTTTCCAACTCCACCTTTGCCACTTGTAATGGCTACAAACCTGGTTTTTTTTGATCTTTTTGGCGAATTTGAAGCAACTAACTCTTCAAGCTTCACTGCTTGATGACCTATCATACCTTACTCCGATTGAAGCCATTTAATAAACACTCAACTAAAAAATCACTACTGGCACACACTAAATCTTCTGGAACTTCCTGTCCTACAGAAAAATAACTAATCGGTTTTTTTGTTTCATAAGCTAAAGAAAAAATATTGCCAAAACCTCTAGTTTCATCAAGCTTAGTGAACATAATTGTATCTACATTCAAGCTGTCAAAATTATCATAAGTTACTTTTAAATCTTCATATTTTATAGAGCTTGGCATTACAAGAACAACATCAACACTAAATTCTGTGTCATTTGCATCAAGACATTCATAAATTTTTTCTATTTTCCCTTTGTCGTATGGACTTGAACCCATAGTATCTATAAGAATATAGTCACAATATCTTAAAGAATTCAAAGCACTTGCAAATTCCGGAGGGTCAACAACCGTTTCAATACCAAGCTTCATCATTCTGGCATATTGCATTAACTGTTCAACCGCACCTATACGATACGTATCTAAAACAACAAGACCTACCTTGTATTTTTTTTGCATTAAAAAAGAGTATCTTGCAGCAAGCTTGGCAATAGATGTAGTTTTACCAACACCTGTTGGACCTACCAACATAATAACTTTTTTATTCCCCACAGATGGGACAGTTTCTAATCTGATTGGAACCATTTTTCTAAGCAAAGTCTGAAAATATCTTTTTACTGTTGCTGAGTTTTCCTTCATTTTAAAAGGCATGAGTTCAAGCGTCATTCGCATAATGCCATCAAGATGATCTTTATTCATTCCACTTTGAGAAGCTAAACGATATATCTCGGCAAATTCAGATGGAATAGAACTTTGCATATCAGGTGCTTTTTCATCCCAAAACATATTTTGAATAATTTTAACTTTATCACCAAGTTTGGCTATCTCAGATTTGATATCTTTTAACTCTTTTGGCTCATAAGTACTAGGAGTTGATTTTTCCCTTCCATATTCATAAAAAGGGTCTGTTACATCTGCTATTTTAGAAATCTGTTTAGCTGCATTTGAAATATCGAAAAGTACCTCTTCGCTCTCTTTCATAATGGGTTTTTGTTTATTTAATGGCTTAGAGCTGTTCGTATATGTATTATGCTTTGTAGTATTGTTTTGTTGATTTTCTTCAATACCAATAACAATTTCATAAAGAGCTTCGCGACCAAGTGCTTTTTTTTGAACTTCTCTTGTCTCTATAAGCATCCCATCATCGCCGATTGCAAGTTTGGCTTTTTTTAAAGCTTCAGAAGGAGTTCTTCCGGTAAAGGTAAGTATTTTCATATTTTCAAGCCAGATAGAGGAATCACAACACTTTGCCTCTCAGACCAGCTGGCATGTGGAATTTGAAGTTTTGGTGTATGTATAACTCTGTTATCAAAAAAAATAATATCCAAATCTAAGGTCCTTGGTGCATTTGCAAAGCTTCTTTGTCTTGCAAATTTTTTTTCTAATCTCATTAAATAATCTAAAAAAACTCTTGGTTGCATACTAACTTGAAGAACAATTATTGAGTTAAAAAAATCTTCCTGGTCTGCAAAACCAAAGGGAGGATTTTTTAAAATCAACGAAGTTTGCAAAATTTCAACTCTTTTATCTCTTTTTAGAGACATAAAAAGATGATTAAACCTTCTTAATACATTTCCAACATTTCCACCTATGCCAACAGTAGCTCTATACCTGTGTGAACTTTTTTTCTGGCTTTTATACTCAAAGTGCTCGCCTCTAAAAGTTATTAGACTTTTACTCAGCTTGCGCTTTAAATACATAACTGTTTTATTCTTGAGGAGCTTTTTGAGCAGCTTCTTGGGCAGCTTTTGCTGCTTGAATTTCTTGCATAACCTGTAGCATTCCCATCATTGCCAAATGGTATCCGAATGGGCCAAAACCAACAATAGATGATGTACAAACAGGTGCAATCATGTTTTCTTTTCTAAAATCTTCACGACGGTGAATATTACTTATATGAACTTCAATAGTAGGAATACTTACAGCAGAAATAGCATCACGAATAGCGATAGAAGTATGAGTGTAAGCTGCAGCATTAATAATAATACCCTGAGCCTCGCCATAACATTCTTGAATTTTATCTACAATTTCACCCTCTAAATTAGTTTGAAAAAATTCAATCTCTACATTATTTTGTGTTGCAAAATCTTTCATCTGAGCGTGGATTTGCTCTAGTTTCATTGCTCCGTAAACTTGTTGTTCACGAATACCCAGCATGTTTAAGTTTGGACCTTGAATAACTACTATCTTCATTTATTGCCTTTTTAAGTATGTTTAGTATTTTAAAGGCTCATTTTATCCAAAGTATTATTAAAAAAAGTTTTTGATTTTTTCTGAAAAGGTTTTAATATTGCTTTGCTTCTCTTAAATTATCACAGTCTTTTACCATATTATATAAATCCAACTCACGACCACTAAGGGTGCAGACAGTTTTACCAGTGTGATCTACAAAAATAAACTGTTCCAAATCATGAAAATCTTTCTTCATATATTTTGAAAAAATTACATATTCAGCTCCATTTAAATCACAAACATTTTGTGAAACATTTTTATATTTTTCACTCTCTGTATTTAATTTTTTAATAGTCAAAACTTCATTTTGTAAACTATTTTTATATACATCTTGTAAATCAACAAGTTCTTCATCAAGATTTTCAAATTTATCATGGCACTTAAACATCGAGAACTCCTTTTAAACTTTTTTATCATCTAAAAATAGTATATACAATTTTTTATCTAGCCAAGCTTAAAAAATTTGGGTATTTTATACACATTGTTTTATTTTAGCCAAACAAAAACTGTATAATCTCTTTTAAAATAATTATAAAGTTGACACATGAACATAATATCTCCAAATTATATACTGACACCAGATAAACTGTTAGAAAATCTATCGATTGCATTTGACAAAACAATTGTTAAAATAGCTCCAATTGAAGAGTTGCTTCAAGATTTTCCACATGCCGAGGTCACACAGCTAAAAGAGAATTCACTTCTTATGCCCGGGCTTATTAATGCACATGTTCATATTGAATTTAGCGCCAATACAACTGAGCTAAGTTATGGTGATTTTATGAACTGGCTTTATAGTGTAATAGAAAACCGTGAAGAGCTTATAAATGGCTGTGATATCAGCTGTATGAAAAA
>JAGXIA010000068.1 GCA_024635885.1 Helicobacteraceae bacterium
ATATCTGGGAGTTTTAAATTTATCTTCACCATCATTTATAGCGCGAAAAACTACACATCCGCCAAGAGCAGATGAATTCCCGGAGATGATTTTGGTAGTTGAATAAACAGTTATGTCGGCGCCAAGTTGCAATGGTAAAATGCTCATTGGAGTTATGGTGTTATCAACCATTAAAACAACGCCTGCATCGTTTGCGATTTGCGCTATTTTGTTAATATCGGGAAGTCTCATATTAGGGTTTCCGACACTTTCTAAAAAGATTATTTTCGTATTTTCATTTATTGCATTTTTTATGTTTTCAAATTCATCTACATCAAAAAAATGAGTTGTAATTCCAAAACGAGTCAGTGTTTCGGAAAAAAGTGCATAAGTACCACCAAAAAGCCCACCGATTGAGATTATTTCATCTCCACATGCCAAAAGTGACATTGTTGCAAGTGTTGTTGCAGCCATTCCTGAACTCGTTGCAACTGCACCAATCCCCCCATCCATCTTTGCCATAATAGCTTCTAATTTCGCTGTAGTGGGATTTCCCATTCTTGAATAGAGTGGCTTTTTCACACTGCCGTCAAAAATTCCCTCCGCTATTTCCGGAGTTGAATACGCAAAAGAAGCCGAATTTACTATAGACGGACTTACTGCCCCATCTTTACTTCCAATACCCTGAACAAATTCGGTACAATACTCTTCAAAATGATTCATTTATATATGCCTTGATTATTTATAAGTAGATTATACCAAACAAGAGATAATTATGAGAAAAAGAATATTTATTACTGCTACAAATACAGATATAGGTAAGACTTACACAACTAAACTTCTTTTAAAAGAGCTTGCCTCACGTAACATTCGTGTTGGAGTTATAAAACCTATAGAAACGGGAGTTATTAAGAATGCTCCTGATGGGGATGAACTTTTGGCATGTGTAAAAGAACTTAACAGCGAATTTGAGAATATAACAATTCGAGATATTGTACCTATCACGTATGCGCTTCCTGCTGCTCCTTTTGTCTCTTCTTCTAATACTCTTCTTGATTTTAAAAAGTTAGACAAAGCGGTTGAAAAGTTGGAAAGACATTGTGATGTTTTAATTATAGAAGGAGCTGGCGGACTTTATGTTCCAATAGATGATAAAACAATGATGATTGATTTAATTAGCCATTTTAAGGCTACTACTCTTTTAGTAACACACTGTTCACTTGGCTGTATAAATGATACATTACTCAGTAAAAAAGCTTTGAGTGATAGAAATATTCCACATGCCATAGCTTTTAATTGTCGAGAAACAGATAAGAATTTCTCAACAGTTTCAGAGCCGTATTTTTTGCAATCTGGTTTTAACGTGCTAAAAGTTGACGAAAATATTGACTCTATATGTGATGTCTTGTATAATCTATAAATTATTTAATAAAAGAGACTCATGCAACATTTAATTCGCACAGATGATTTTACGGTCCAAGAGATAAATGAGATACTAGCTGATGCTAAAAAGTTTAGTGACGGTCATTTTGAGAAAATACTTCAGGATAAAATCATTATTACTTTGTTTTTTGAAAACTCTACTCGAACAAGAAGCTCTTTTGAGATTGCGGCAAAAAGGCTTGGAGCAGACATGATTCACCTTGATGTTTCAAAAAGCTCAACCAAAAAAGGGGAGACGCTTGTTGATACGGCTATGAATTTAGATGCAATGGGTCCACATGCCATAATTGTCAGGCATCAAAATGCGGGTGTTCCTAAAATACTTTCTAATCATACAAAAGCGGCTATTGTAAATGCCGGTGATGGGGCACATGCTCATCCGACTCAAGCACTTCTTGACCTTTATACTTTAAAAGAACATTTCGGCGAATTAAAGGGTAAAAAAATAGCGATTGTGGGCGATATTAAAAACTCTCGTGTAGCTAACTCTAACATAGAGCTTCTAACTCGCTTTGGTATGGAAGTTATCTTAGTTGCTCCGCCGCAGTTTTTACCAAAAACAACGCTTAGAACAACCCATTTTTTAGAAGAGATTATAGACGAGGTTGATGCAATTATGAGTCTGAGAACCCAGACGGAAAGACACTCTTCTCAGAGTTATGCTTCGCTCAAAGATTATGCAAGTGACTTTTGTATAAGCTCAGAACTATTAGGAGATAGAGATATTATATTGCTTCATCCAGGACCGGTTCACAGAAATATAGATATTTGTGACAAACTTTTAGCAGATGAGCGATGTAAAGTACTTGAACAAGTTTCCAATGGCGTCTCAATTAGAATGGCAGTACTTAAAAAACTCATTTATGACATTTGAGTATTTAAACGAGCTTGGTTCTAAAAGAGAACCTTTTTTATTTATATGTGATTTTAAGGCTGAAAATTTAGAAGTTATACTTTTAAAAGATTTGAAAAACTCAGATATTGAATTTTGTATTGATGAAAATTATGAAAAAAAAGAGCATGAACACACTCTGAAAAAAAATCCAAAATCTTTCGCTGAGTATAAGAAAAAATTTGACTTTGTAATCGAGAAAATAAAATCCGGTGACACGTATTTACTGAATTTAACTCAGCCGACAAAAATAGAATCTCCTCTTACTTTAAAGCAAATATACAAGAATGCAAATGCTCACTATAAACTTAGATATAAAGATGAGTT
The DNA here is from genome assembly GCA_024635885.1 of Helicobacteraceae bacterium. Classification (GTDB taxonomy): domain Bacteria; phylum Campylobacterota; class Campylobacteria; order Campylobacterales; family Sulfurimonadaceae; genus Sulfurimonas. Next base: position 2,642 of record JAGXIA010000068.1, read on the forward strand.
CGTCTGTTTCTCTCCTGAAAAGTTCATACAATTAAAAGATGATAAAATTCATACCTATCCGATGAAAGGAACTATTGACGCTTCACTTCCACATGCCCAAGAAGAAATATTGAAGAATGAAAAAGAGATGGCAGAACATATAATGGTTGTTGATTTACTTAGAAATGATTTGTCCATAGTTGCACAAGATGTTAAAGTTGAGAAGTTTCGGTATGTACAGACCATAGAAGCCGGAGAAAAAAAACTTTTACAAGTAAGTTCCCATATCAGCGGTCATGTAGGAACTGATTGGCACGCTCAAATAGGCACTATATTAAAGTCTCTTTTACCTGCAGGAAGCATAAGCGGAGCCCCCAAAAAAAGTACTTTAGAAATAATAGATGCAGTTGAGGGCTATGAAAGAGGATATTTCAGTGGAGTATTCGGTGTATATGACGGTACAAGTCTCGACAGTGGAGTTATGATTCGCTTTATTGAGAAGAATAATAATGCTTATATTTATAAAAGTGGCGGTGGAATTACTCTCGATAGCGATGTTAGGTTAGAGTATAATGAGCTACAAGATAAAATTTATTTACCGTAAAAGGGAGAGAATGAAAGGCTTAAAAAACTTTTTTACAAGCGGCTATATAATTGAACACTCTAATAAAGATTTAAAGAGTAGATATCAAATGGTTAATATAGCTTTGCTTCTCTCAAGTATAGTCCTTATATACGGTATGATAGGTAACTATGTAAGGGAAATTTCAGGACTCATATCCTTGGAACTGTTTTTACTTTGTGTGAATATCATACTTTTTTTTACACTCAGAACTTATAAAAAATCCTTTGAATATGTCACGATAATTATTACAACACAGTTTACTTTCTTTTTTTTATTTCTTGTTTATACTACAGAACCTGCTGCTTTAAAGCATGTCTGGCTTTTAACATATCCTATCGTTCTTCTGTATTTCCAAAAAAATAGAAATGGGGTATATTGGGTCGCTTTCACACTTTTTGCCTTGGTAGTGGCTCCATTACAAAGTTTTGTAGAAGTGCAGTACTCACTTTATCAGGTTACATATCTTGCTTTTTCCCTAATGATAGTAAGTGTGATTATTCATTTTTACCAGCTAAAAATGGACGAAGCAAAAGATACCATTTTAGAGCAGCAGGCCATGCTTCTTGATTTTAACAGTAATCTTGAAGAACAGGTAAAAGAAAAAACTTTTAAATTACAGGTATTAAATGAAATGCTCGAAATAAAGGTTCAAGATAAAATAGAAAAACTAATAGAAAAAGATGAACTTTTAACAACTCAATCCAGACAGGCTGTTATGGGTGAAATGATAAGTATGATTGCCCATCAGTGGCGACAGCCACTGTCTATGATTACACTTCAAATATCAAACTTACAAATCACAAGGCTTCTTGGTAGTCAAGTGAGTGATGATGAGCTTTATAAAACTCTTACTAAGATTAGCGATACTATTATTTATTTGTCTGATACCATAGATGATTTTCAAACATATTTTCATCCAAATAAAGAAGTGAGTGAAATTAATATATTTGAGCTGCTTAAACGAGCGATTAACTTTAGTGAACCTAGACTTAAAAGTAATAATATAGAAATAATTATAGTAGAGAAGAAAAATAAACTAGTTGTACAAACATATGTAAATGAACTTCTGCAAGTTATATTAAATATTCTTAATAATGCTATAGATGTTTTGACTGAAAGAGAAGTTTTAAACCCAAAAGTAATTCTGAAAATCGAAAATAAAGAAAACAAAATCAAGATTTATATACAAGACAATGGTGGAGGAATTAGTGAAGAAAATCTATCACGTATTTTTGAGCCTTATTTCAGTACAAAAGGTAAGAATGGAACTGGACTAGGACTTTATATGAGTCAGATGATAATAGAAAAACAGTTTGGAGGAGAGATAAAAGTAGAAAATTCCTCTAAAGGTGCTACTTTTGCAGTGGAAATTCCTAAAAAAACAATATAACTATGAAATCACTCTTTTTATACATAAGCGCCGGGAGCATACTGTTTATATATTTTTATTATAACTCTTTCTACTATGCTAATGAAATTTACTTTTTTTCATATTTACTTACCCCTTTAGAACTAATTATCAGTTTTCACCTTTTTTTACTGAGTATTATTTTTTTGATATATAAAAAATTTATACTGTCTTTTAGAGATAAAAAAAAGATTTATGAACTTAGCATAGTCCATTTTTCAATAAGTCTTTCTCTTGTATTTATCGCTCAATATACATACAGTATATTCTTCCAATTTGTTTTTCTTCTTTTACTTTTGGATTTCAAGAAAAAATACATAAATAATTTAATCTTTCTTCTTTACCTGTTTTTCACACATTATGCTTTAGTCTTACTATTTACATCTGATGTGATAATACTGTATTTTCTTAATCTCTGGGCAGTTGCACTGCTGATTTATAGACACAAAAGAGTTTTTTCGAAGTTAGATTATCTGGCATGTGGAATGTCTCTAGCTCTACTTCTTTTCGTTTACAATAGCTTTGATACGTACATTTTTGATGTCTATATTTGGCTTGATGTTGTGGATGCTCCAAAATTTATAAACAGTGCAGTCCTCTATGTATTATCACTGCTGCACATTTTTCTTTTCTTTTTTCTTCGCTTTAAAAGAAAATGATGCTAATTGGGCTATAATAAAGAAAAAAATATTTAGGATTAAAGTATGTATATAGAAGATTTAAAGTTCTCTTTGTGGGCTGATTTTATTGAAAGAGATTATCTTGACAATGAATTCAAAGATTTAATAGATCAGGGAATTATAAATGGAGCGACTTCTAACCCTTCTATTTTTAAAAATGCAATTTTAAACTCTCCTGCTTATAAAAATCAGTTGGCAAACTCAGCTTCATTGCCTCCAAAGGAGAAGTATGAGGCAGTAGCTATTTATGATATTACAAAAGCTGCTGATATTTTGAAACCACTTTATGAAGCCGGCAATGACGGTTATGTGAGTATTGAAGTCGATCCTTACTTATGTGATGACTCTCGCTCTACAATTGCTGAGGGTAAAAGACTTTTTAAAACTATAAATAGAAAAAATGTAATGATTAAAGTCCCGGCGACTCCTTCAGGTTATGAAGCAATGCAAGAACTTACGGCATGTGGAATTCCTGTAAATGCAACACTTATATTTAAAAAAGAGCAGGCTATAGCCTGTGCTAAAGCTTTTGAACTTGGTATGCAAAGAAGTGGAACTAAGGTTGATACAGTCATTAGTATTTTTGTGAGTCGAGTAGATCGAGCACTAGATACCAAACTGAGTGAAAATGGAATTGAAACTGCCTTAACAGGGATTTATAATAGTGCAGATATTTATGCATCTATCGAAGATATGAAGGTTGAAGGGTGTCGAATTCTGTTTGCCAGTACCGGTGTAAAGGATGATTCTTTACCAGCTTACTATTATGTAAGTAAGTTATTGGCTTATAACAGTGTTAATACAGCACCCATCGATACCATAAAAGCATTCCATGAAAATGGAATAAAAGAGACCGCTTTGCCTATATTAGATGAAATCATAAAAAAGCATTTTCTTAAAATAAAAAATGCCGGAATAGATTTTGACGTACTTTTAGAGACGCTGATAGCCGATGGATTAGAGTCATTTAAAGACGCATTTAAAGATATATTGGAGACATTATGAGTAGCCCAGAAAGTAAAAATTATGTTGACGCGACACAATTAACATACGAGCAACTGAAAAAAGTTGGAAAGTATTTGCAAAAAATGATAGAAGTTGGAGGGAGTGACCTTCACATTAAGGCGAATGCTGTCGTTCGCGCAAGAATTAATGGGAATATTGTTCAGTTTGGCGGAGGTATATTTGCAAAAGAAGATGCCCTTACTTTCGCAAAAGAGATTCTAAAAGGAAGATTTGCTGAATTTGTTGAAAAAAAAGAGATAGATTTTGTTTATCCATTTAGTGAAACAAGTCGTTTTCGTGTCAATATATTTTTTCAGATGGATGGAGTCTCTGCCGTTTTTCGTACAATTCCTGTGAAAATCCCTGCATTAGATGAGCTGAACCTGCCTGCGGTAGTTAAAAAGTTCACTAAAATAGAGAGAGGCTTAGTTTTGGTTACAGGTGTAACCGGTAGTGGTAAATCAACTACTTTAGCCTCTCTTATAAATGAGATAAATCTGACCAAGAAGAAACATATTATTACGATTGAAGATCCAATCGAGTTTGTACATAAAGACAAAGGCTGTATCATAAATCAACGTTCTGTCGGACAAGATACATTGTCTTTTGGTTCAGCACTAAGAGCTGCTCTTCGAGAGGATCCGGATATTATTCTTGTTGGGGAAATGCGTGACCAAGAGACTATTAACTTGGCTCTGCATGCAGCGGACACAGGGCATTTGGTTTTTTCAACTCTCCATACAATCGATGCAAAAGAGACGATCAACCGTATAATCGCTCAGTTTCCTACAGAGGAACAAAATCGTATAAGACTTTCTCTCTCTGGAGTAATCCAAGGTATTGTTTCTCAGCGTTTAATCCCTACTGTAGATGGCGGACGTAGAGCAGCTTTAGAGATTTTAGTCAAAACTCCGACAATTGAAAAACTAATCATGGAAAATCGTGATTATGAAATTCGTGAGACTATTGAAAAAGGACGTGAGCATTATAAATCTCAAAGTTTTGACCAATCAATTTTAGATCTTTATAATGAAGGTGTCATTTCAAAAGAGATGGCACTGGAAAATGCTACAAGTGCGGCAGATCTTGAACTCAGGATGAGTGGATTATCAGATGGACAAGTTTCTCAAAATGGTGACGAGTCAAAGAAAAATTCTGTAAATGTTGCAGCATCAGATGACGTTTTTGATTTAAAATAGTTTTTTATTTTTTATTTAATTGGTTTTAAAGATTGATTAGATATAATTGCGCCTATTTTATATATTACAAGGATTTATATGTTACAAGGCATAGTTAGAGAGAGTATTTTAAAGAGTGGAACTAACGCTCTTCGCAAAGATGGTTATCTAATTGCAAATATTTACGGAAAAGGCATTGAAAATATTAATGCTGCATTCAAAGAGAATGAATATATCCGTACTGTTCGCAACAAAGAAAACTTATCATTCCCAGTAAGTGTTGGTGGTAAAGAGATGGATGTTGTTGTTCAGTCATATGAATCACATGCAGTTACAGGCAGACTTTTACACGTTGACTTAATGATAGCACAGAAAGGTCTTTTAAGTCATTACTACATTCCAGTTAAAACTGAAGGCATCGCATTTGGTATTATAAACAAAGGTCTTGTTAACATTTCTAAAAATCGCTTAAGAGTTAAAGCTGCAATTGAAAATGTTCCAAATGAAATTGTTGTAGATGTTACTCCAATGGACGTAGGTGATGCTAGACTTATCCGTGATTTACCTAAAATCGAGAATGTTACATTTACAGATTCAGATCGTGTAGCTGTAGTAAGTATTATCAAAGCTAAATAATCATGCTTATAGTCGGACTAGGTAATCCTGGGCCGACTTATGTACACAATCGCCATAATATCGGTTTTATGGTTATAAATGAGCTTATCAAGAGATTTGATGCTCGTAAACTCCCTTCTTCGCCATTCAAAGGTGAACTTTTTAAATTTTCTGAACATTTTCTTTTAAAACCACTGACATATATGAACCTCTCGGGTGAGTCTATACAAGCAGTTAAAAATTTTTATAAAATTGAACAAGTTATAGTCATTCATGATGATTTAGATTTACCATTTGGGACTCTGCGATTTAAATTTGGTGGTGGTCATGGTGGACACAATGGCTTGAAATCAGCTGATGAAAAAATCTCTCGTGAATATATGAGAGTTCGTATGGGCATAGGAAAACCGGAACATAAAGGAGAAGTTGCTTCTTATGTTTTGAGTGATTTTAATGAGTCAGAGCAGAAGCATCTTGGCATGTGGATTTCTCATACTTGTGATGCAGTTGAGTTTTTACTGCAAAATTCTCTCGAAGATACCAGTTCTAAATTTGCAATTAAAAAATTTCAGCTAGAATAGCACTTAACTTTATTAATGGATTTGTATGCTGGCTTTTAAATATATATCTTTGCATTACATAAAATACTTTTTAATTATTCTAATTGCCTTGGTGCTTTTTTTAGTCGGCTTTGATTATATGGAAAATGCAGGTGATCTTTCAAACTCTGCAAA
>JAGXIA010000069.1 GCA_024635885.1 Helicobacteraceae bacterium
AAGACATCACAGATGTTTAAACGCACTGCTTGAGATACTGCTCGATGACGATAAAGGACTCGAAGATTATGAAAATTCGCTGGTGTTGATATATGGAGCTGAGACTGTAAAGCTTTGCATTGCTATTATTAAAGGGGATGAAGTTTTTCATGGTTTGCATAGCCCGGGCTTAAGTTTAGCAGGTTTTAATGCGCATAATAAACTTTTAGAGGGTTATGCTAAAGTTCATAGTGCAAAGCAGAAACTCCATAATAAAAAAGGAGAACTACAAACTCATGAGTGATGAACATAAAAATAACCCCTTACATGGTATAAAGCTTCAGCAGATACTAGAAGAATTAGTTGAACATTACGGCTTTAAAGAGCTGTATAATCGCATAAATATTCGTTGTTTTTATATTAATCCAACTATAACCTCGAGCCTAAAATTTCTAAGAAAGACACCTTGGGCAAGAACCAAAGTTGAAGATTTGTATCTTAATATGATTAAGGGTAAGTAGTAGCCATTCTACTTAAACTGTTAATTGGTAATATTAGTATATAATTCCAAAATTAAAAGAAATAGGGTAAATTATGGCAAGAGCAAATATATCAAGTGTAGATACCAGTGATGGTTACAAAATAGCACACCTAGGTAAAGAGAAGAAAATTGCTGATCTAGCAAAATATTCACAAAAAGACGACAATCCGACTGAACAGATTGTTAACGCAAGAAAAATCGCATTCTCGACTTTAAATAAAGCAAAACTAAAGAAAAAAGCTAAGTTAGCAAAAGCTTCACGCAAGAAAAATAAAAAATAGCTAAGCCCATATAATCTTACTTTATATTAGCAAGTAACTCCGGCAGATCTTGAAGTGTTTTAATGTGATAGCTTGCATTAGTAAAATCATGTGTAGCTGTAAAATGGTTCTCAACAATCGCGCATTCTATGTTTGCATTGAAGGCAGAACTTAGACCTCTTTGAGAATCCTCTACTACCAAACACTCCTTTTCTAAAGCATTAAATTTTTTCATTCCGGCCAGATAAGGATCAGGATAGGGTTTCGCCCGTGGATACTCCTCAACGCAAAGCGTAAAATCCATAAACTTCACTATATCTCTTTGATTATGTATTAAATCAAAATCTACTCTTCTTGAAGTAGTCACTATGCCCATTTTGTAGTTTTTAGAAAGCTCTTGAAGAATGTCAGTTACTCCGGCTATCTCAATATGCTCAGTACGTAAAAACTCTTGATAATAGAGATCTCTCTGTGCTCTTTGTCTATCTATAGTCTCTTTAGAAATGCCATTTGTATTGGCCACTTCCCATACGGATTTGCCGCTTATCATTGTCTGCATATAAGCATCAAAGGAGAGTTCAATATCTATTTCAGCCAAAGCTTTTATATTCGCTTCATGGTACCATTTTTCTGTTTCTACAAGAACGCCGTCATTGTCAAATAAAATATATTTTTTCATTCCGTATAGTAACAATATTTTTGTTTATTTAGAAACATAATTTATACTAATAAATATTCCACATGCCAAAAAAGAAGTAAAAGAAAACTCTCTAGCCTATGATAGATTTATCATCTTTTCGCTTGTATTCACACTGGAAAGTTGTGTGTTCAATGCCAAAATTATTATGCAGATTTACTTCAAGTTTATCAATAACCTTATTTGAGAGCGCTAATGTTACATTCTCTGCAAAATCTAAATGTGCTTCAAGATGTGTGCGCTTATCGTCTAGTCTCCATAAGTGTATATGATGAATATTTTCTATTTCTACTTCTGAAATAATAGAAGCGATTAGTTCATCTATATTTATATCACTCGGTGCAAATTGCATCAAAATTGAACTTGATTCTTTTATGAGCCCAACTGAAGCCCAGATAAGATAAAAAGCAATAAGCAGTGAAATAGCCGGATCAACCCAGAAAAGTTGAAAATAGTACATCAATACTCCACCGACAACAACTACAACTGAGGTCATTACATCTGTGAGTAGATGAAAATAGGCAGCTCTTATATTCATGTTGTTGTGGGCATCATCTTTGATGAGTAGAACACTGAGTGTATTAAAAACAATACTGAGTATGCCTAGGCCAATTACCCAGGAAGAGTCAACTATCTCTGGATGGTAAAATTTATGAAAAGATTCAATAATTAAAAATATACCGATGCCGACAAGTGCTGAAGCATTAAAAAGTGTCGCCAGTATTTCAGCCCGTTTGTAACCAAAAGTTTTTGTCGGAGTACTTGAACGCAAGGCGAAACGGTTAGCGCCATAAGCAATAAGCAAAGCTAGCACATCACTGAAATTATGCATAGCATCACTCAAAAGTGCTAGTGAACCGGAGAAAATCCCTCCAACTACTTGTGAAAGAGTAATTATAATGTTTAAAATAATAGTGATAAAAAGATTTTTTCCACTTAATTCATGATGGTGATGATGCTCTGACATACTTATCCTCTTAATATCTGTAGTCTGTAAGAATACGCATATAATTTGCGCGCTGGTAGGCAGCAGGGTTAGAAGTATGATGTAAAGAAATACTTCCTTTCATCTGTTGTATAGAAACATATTCTTTCTCTTGCATCCATGCAAGAAGATGGTGTAAAACTATCTCAATATACTCTGGGCCATGTTCCAGAAGCGCTCCAACCATCTGAACTGCATCAGCTCCGCTCATTATAGCTTTTAAAATATCTTCGTGAGTTTTAACCCCTGTTGATGCACAAAGTGAGACATCCAGTTTTTTGTAAAGAATGGCACTCCACCTCAGTGTTTCACTTAGGTCATTTGAGTTACTTGGATTTATAACTTGTAAAGAATTTAAATTTTCTAGGTCAATATCTACATGAACAGGACGGTCAAATAAAACTAAGCCCTCAGCTCCTGCTTCAACAAGTTTTTTTGCCATTTGTGCAGGTGCAGAAAAAACAGCATTCATTTTTACACTTACGGGAATACTCACATTCTCTTTCACCGCTTTTAGAGCGTCTATGTAAAGCATTTCAACTTCACGGGCATCGACGTCAATATCTGTAGGAATGTAAGTAATATTTAATTCTATTGCATCTACACCTGCGGCTTGTAATTTTTTTGCATAGTTTATCCAACCGCCTTTACTAACGCCGTTAAGTGAAGCAATAACCGGAATACTGATATTTTCTTTGAGTTTAGTAATCTCATCTAAATAACTCTCTGATTCTATATTGCTCAATGTAACTTCAGGAAAATATCCCAAGGCTTCAGCATAGTCCTCACTCCCCTTAAAAAGGAAGTAATCAAGTTCATGTGTTTCATGATTGATTTGTTCTTCAAAAATTGAGTGTAAAACAATAGCAGCTGCACCGGCTTCTTCGAGTCTTTTAATGGATTCAAAAGAAGCAGTGAGTGGAGAAGCTCCGACAATAATCGGGTTTTTTAGTTTTAAGCCCATGTAAGTAGTTGATAAGTCCATTATATTGCTCCTTCTGGTCTAGCTGAAATCTCTTCAATGTTTTTGTAGCGTTTGTACTGATTTTTTGCATGTTCTCTTGCAGTTTCAAGATACTCTTTTGCATTGTCCATATTTAGTTTCTCAACCATTTTAAAACGGGTCTCTTGGTACATAAAGTTTTTAACATCTATTTTTGGACCTTTATAATCTAACTGCATAGGGTTTTTACCTTCTGCTTTTAGGTCTGGATTATAACGGAATATTGGCCATAGTCCTGAATCTACTGCAAGCTTTTGGTGATCCATTCCATATCGTAAGTCATATCCATGCGCAACACAATGGGAATATGCGATGATTATTGAAGGACCGTCATACTTTTCAGCTTCTACAAAAGCCTTAACTGTTTGGGCATCATTTGCTCCCATAGCTATTTTAGCGACATAAACATTTCCATAAGCAATAGCCATCATCGCCAAATCTTTAGGAGTCTGTGCTTTACCGCCTGCTGCAAATTTTGCCACAGCCCCTGTCATGGTTGCTTTTGACTGCTGTCCTCCGGTGTTTGAGTAAACTTGAGTATCTAAAACCAGAATATTAACATTTTTTCCGCTTGCAAGTACATGGTCAAGACCGCCATAACCTATGTCATAAGCCCAGCCATCGCCGCCCATCATCCAAACTGATTTCTTAACCAAATAATCACTTAGATTAGCGAGTCTCTGCGAATCTTTACTTTCAATTGATTTTAAAGCTTTTTTAAGTTCTTCAACACGTGCTCTTTGCTCAAAAATCTCAGGCTCATTTTCTTGTGCTGAATTGAGAATACTATCGACTAGTTTCGCTCCGATTTCTTCTCTCATCTCAGCCAATATCTCTCTGGCATTGTGAGTATGTTTATCGATTGCAAGTCTAAAACCTAATCCAAATTCTGCATTATCCTCAAAAAGTGAATTTGACCAAGCCGGTCCTCTGCCTTCGTCATTTTTTCTCCATGGAGTTGTTGGCAGATTTCCTCCATAAATAGAAGAACATCCTGTCGCATTTGCGATAACCATACGGTCACCAAAAAGTTGCGAAGCAAGTTTTACATAGGGAGTCTCACCACAACCCGGACATGCTCCAGAGAACTCAAACATAGGCTCAAGGAACTGAGACTCTTTAGATTTTGCATGGTCTAGTTTATTTCTGTCATAAGCCGGAAGCTTAGTAAAGTAGTCCCAATTTATTACACCATCATCATGAACTCCTTCTTGGGGCATCATATTAATAGCTTTGAGATTAGATTGAGATTTGTTCTTAGCAGGACAAACTTCTACACAAAGGCTACAACCCGTACAGTCTTCAACTGCAACTTGAATTGTAAATTGTTCTTGTGGTTCAAAAGTTTTGCCTTTAGCTTTTACATAAGAAAAAATGCCTGGTGCATCAGATAAAATATTTTCATCAACCACTTTAGAACGAATGGCGGCATGTGGACAAACGATGACACATTTGTTACACTGAATACAAGTCTCGCTATCCCATACTGGAACTTCCAAGGCTATATTTCGTTTTTGGTATTGCGTAGTTCCCGTAGGCCAAGTTCCATCATCAGGCATAGCAGAAACAGGAATGTCGTCACCTTCGCCGGCAATAATTTTTGCTGTAATATTTTTTACAAAATCATCAAAATCACCTTTAACCAAGGGGCTCATTTTAAGATTGCTTTTTGCTTCAGTGGGGACTTTTACTTCAAATAAGTTTTCTAGAGTATTATCAACAGCTTTATTGTTCATATCTACAATCTGTTGACCCTTATTTCCGTAACTTTTTTGGATGCTTCCTTTGATTTTTGCTATAGCTTCTTCTCTTGGTAAAATACCTGATATTGCAAAGAAACAAGTCTGCATTACAGTGTTTATGCGGCGACCCATACCGCTTTTTTTCGCAACTGTGGCAGCATCAATTACATAAAATTTTAATTTCTTTTCTATTATCTCTTCTTGAACTTGTCTTGGGAGTTTTGAAAACACTATATCTTTTGAAAACGGTGAATTGAGTAAAAATATAGCACCTTTGTCTGCCAGTTTTAAAATGTCAAATTTTTCAAGAAACACACTTTGATGACAGGCTATAAAATTGGCTTTTTCTATAAGGTAACTCGACTGAATAGGTTTTGGACCAAAACGAAGATGTGAAGTTGTCATTGAACCTGATTTGTTAGAGTCATAAACGAAATACCCTTGCGCATAATTATCAGTCTCTTCACCGATAATCTTTATAGAGTTTTTGTTGGCTCCTACAGTGCCATCACTTCCCAGACCAAAGAAAACACCTCTAAATGTTTTATCATCAGAGATGCTGTAAGATTTGTCCCACTCTAAGGATGTATTGCTTAAGTCGTCATGTATTCCGATAGTAAAATGGTTTTTAGGGCTTGGTTTTGAGAGTTCATCAAAAACAGCTTTAATCATGGAGGGTGTAAACTCTTTGGATGAGAGTCCATACCGCCCGCCGATGATTTTTGGCATATCAAATCCCAGCTTATCGTATTCACGCAGTTCATTTAAGGCACTTACCACATCAAGATAAAGCGGTTCGCCTGCGCCAACTTCTTTTGTACGGTCTAAAACGGCGATGGACTTTGTAGTTTTTGGCAGAGCTTCTAAAAGATGTTCTGTAGAAAACGGGCGGTAAAGTCTCACTTTTATCATGCCGACTTTTTCACCTTGGGCTGTGAAATAGTCCACACTCTCATGTGCTGTTTCGGCTCCGGAACCCATAAGTATGATGATGCGTTCGGCATCAGATGCACCGACATAATCAAAAATCTTGTAAGCTCTTCCTGTTAGAGTGGCAAATTTATCCATAGTTTCTTGAAGTATCTCAGGCAATGCAGAGTAGTAGTTATTTACACTCTCACGCCCCTGAAAATAAACGTCAGGGTTTTGAGAAGTACCGCGTATAACGGGATTATCAGAGGATAAAGCGCGACTTCTGTGGGCAAAAACTAGGTCTTCATCTATCATCTTTGTCATGACATCTTCGTCTATAAGTTTTATTTTATTTATCTCATGAGAAGTTCTGAACCCGTCAAAAAAGTGTAAAAAGGGGATACGCGATTTGAGTGAAGCTGCCTGAGCTATTAGGGCTGCATCATGTGCTTCTTGAACTGAATTTGAAGAGTAAAGTGCAAATCCCGTTTGACGTACAGACATAACGTCGCTGTGGTCTCCAAAGATTGAGAGTGCCTGAGCAGCAAGAGAACGCGCCGCAACATGAAAAACAGCAGGGGTAAGTTCTCCTGCAATTTTGTACATATTAGGAATCATCAGTAAAAGGCCCTGAGAAGAGGTGAAAGTTGTAGTGAGTGCTCCGGTTTGAAGTGAGCCATGAATAGCTCCGCTTGCCCCACCTTCACTCTGCATCTCCATAATATCCGGCACGGTCCCAAAAATATTTTTTTCACCTTTTGTTGAGTAAATATCACTCAGCTCTGCCATCGGAGAAGATGGTGTAATGGGATAAATAGCTATGACCTCATTTATTTTATGAGCAACCCGTGCAACTGCCTCATTGCCATCAATTGTAAGATGTGACTTTTTCATGTAACTTCCTAATATTAATTCTATGAGATATTATAGCACTAATAAAAACCATTAAGGTTACATTTTCTGTATAAAATACTATCTTTTAAATTAAGCCAAGTAGTGCAACCAGTAAAACCGGAGGCGTAATTACCAAGCCTACTTTCATGTATTCTGCCCACGTAATTTTCACCCCTTTTTTCGCTAAAACATGCAGCCAGAGCAGGGTGGCAAGAGAGCCAATCGGTGTCATTTTTGGTCCAAGGTTTGAGCCTAAAATATTTGCATAAACCAAAGCTTCATTTCCAACATAACCAACTTGGTCTATGGCTATGTCCATAATCATAATAGTCGGCATATTGTTCATTATAGAACTGATAATTGCAGATAAAAATCCAGTCCCGATAATGGCGATAGCTGTTCCTTGTGTGTTTAGCCCAGCAATCCATGAAGCTATAACATCAGTCAGACCTGCATTTTTAAGCCCGTAAACAACAACATATAAGCCGATACTAAACCAGACAACCTGCCAAGGTGCTGCTTTTATGGTCATAATCGGTTTCACTGCTTTGTAGTGATTTGCTATAGCTAAAAATACCAAAGCACCACCCAGAGCAAATACAGATACCGGCATGTGGAAATAATCACCTATAAAATAACCTACCATTAAAAGAGCTAGAAAAATCCATGAAAATTTAAACATAGTCTGATTTTTTATGACAGAAGAAGCATCGGGCAGTTTTGAGACATCAACAGTAAATGGAATATCTTTGCGAAAATAAACCCAAAGTACTGCAATAGATGCGAAGATAGCTAATAGGTTTGGTAAAAACATATTTTTAGCATATTCAACAAAACCGATGTCAAAGTAGCCAACTGTCACAATATTTGTAAGGTTTGATATAACAAGAGGGTTTGAAGCACTGTCTCCTATAAACCCGCCAGCCATTAAAAAGGCAAAAATTGCCAATGGTTTCATTTTTAAGTATTTCATCTTTGCAAGTAAAATAGGTGTTAAAATAAGTGCCGCTCCGTCGTTTGCAAAAAATGCAGATACAAGCGCACCTAAAAGCAAGATGTAAACAAACATCATATGTCCGTTACCGCCGCTGAGTTTTGCCATTTTTATGGCTGCCCACTCGAAGAAACCTATCTCATCAAGTACCATCGACAAAATTATAATACCGATAAAAGAGAGGGTGGCATCCCAGACTATTTCAGTTACTATAAAAACATCACTAAAGCTGACGACACCCACTATAAGTGCTACTATTGCCCCTACAACTGCGGATGTGCCGATTTGCAAACCTTTAGGCTGCCATATAATAAAGACGAGTGTAATCAAAAAAACGCTAAATGCTAATATCATCTGTTTTTACCTTTGTAACTTTTAATTATGTAACTATAACTAAATAATATCTATAAATCAACATATATTGATATAGTTATTTGATTTTTTTTCATTCATCAAAGAATTTCTACATGCCAGCATTTATAATTAAATTCTTTAATACATTATTTATCGCAAGTGCGTTAGAATTTCAAATACTCATATACTATACTGCAAAGTGCCTGTTTATAGTATTTTGCAGATGGATTGAACTTAAAAAATATAGCTGGAAGTAGTTGATGCAGAAAATCAGTATAGAACTTAAAATTATTGTAAGTCTTATACTCTTCACTATACTTGTAATCTCGATTGACAGGTATCAATTTTCCAATAATATTATGCAGCAATTCATTAAATCAAAAAAATCAAAAAATAATTTATTAATCAATACTATTGCCCCTATTATAGCCCTTAATATTTCTTTGGGTTTAGAGAGTGCAAACAGTGAATATTTGGACCAAATCACAGAACAAAATCATGACCTGGAATTTTTTGAGTTAAAAGATTCAAATCAAAAAGTACTTTATACTTATTCTGAAAATTTCACCACAGAGCCGAATAAGGAAATTACTAATGACAACTCTTATACTAAAGTAATAGCAGATTCACTCTCAAATAAAACATTAGGGTTTATAAACTTACGCTTTTCAGACCAAGACTTGCAAAAACTAAAAGAGCAAAATAAAAAAACAACTATAACAACAATCTTCATCACATTTGTTTTATTATTCCTATTTATTTTTCTTATTAAAAGAGAATTTAAAGATTTGAAAAGATTAAATAAAGATTTGTTGAACTATGACCCAAAACTCAATAATTTGCACTTAAATATATCAACAAGAGAAGATGAAATCGGTGTAATACAAAATACCATTAAGTCTATGGTTGAAAAAATAAATTTACATGCTTATGATCTGGAGGTAATCAACCTATCACTTGAAAACAAAGTAAATGAAAGAACAAAAGAATTGCGACGACAAGACAAAATATTAACAGCTCAGTCAAAACAAGCAGTAATGGGCGAAATGATTAAAATGATAGCCCATCAATGGAGGCAGCCACTCTCAACAATTACACTCCAAATATCTAATATGGAGATTAAAAAATTATTGGGAAATGTTGTCGACCCAAAACAAGAAGAAGAGACATTAAGACACATAAGCGATACAATTATATACCTCTCAGACACTATTGACGATTTTCAAACATATTTTCGTCCAGACAAAGAATCCACTAAAATAGAGATACATGAACTTTTACAAAAGGCCATAAATTTTGCAATACCTAGAATAGAAAAAAAAGATATTGATTTAAAAATTATAAAAACAGAAGATATCTTTGTAAATGTGTATATAAATGAACTCGTTCAAGTAATTCTCAATATACTAAACAATTCTATTGATGCTTTGGCAGGTCTACAAAAAGAAAACAAATATATACACCTGTATGTAAAAGAAAAAGGTGATAATGTTGAAATATATATCGCAGATAATGGCTGTGGTATTTTAGAAGAAAATCTGGAACAACTTTTTGAGCCTTATTTTTCTACCAAAGGAAAAAACGGAACTGGACTTGGACTTTACATGAGCCAAAAGATTATTGAAAAACAATTTAATGGAAAAATAAATATTGACAGTTCTCAAGAGAAAACTATATTTATCGTTACTATTATGAGTAAAATATAGGACAAAGATATCAGTCGCAACCACATTAGATGATTATAATTAAAAGAAATCTATAAATCAATATATCTTGATATATGCGTTTTATTCTGCTATAATTTTTTAAATGGAGTTTTATATGGAAGTATTCTTAAAAAGTGTTTCAGCCTTAAATGATGAGACAAGAATTTTAATATTGCGTTTTTTAGATGTGAACGGCGAAACCTGTGTATGCGATTTACAAGCATCATTAGAGATGATTCAGTCACGTTTATCTCGCCATTTGAAGATTTTAAAAGATGCAGGGTTTTTAAGAGTTGAACGCAAAGGAACTTGGGCTTATTACTCTATACGCTCACCTCTTGACCGTTTTCGCAGCGAAGCGCTAGAAGAGATAAAATGTTTGCCTATAGAACTTCCGCCTTTACGAAAAATATCAGAGAATGGAGAATGCAAAATATGAGTGAAAAAAAGCAGGTACTGATTCTATGTACAGGAAACAGCTGTCGTTCAATTATGGCAGAAGCTTTGATAAATGCAAAACTTTCTGATTGTGTAGAAGCACAGAGTTCAGGGGTAAAAGCAAGTGGCGCAGTAAATCCACATGCCAAAGCTCTTTTACAAAGCAAAGGTTACTGGAGAGAAGGGTATCATTCTAAAGTCATTGAGACAGTCTTAGACACGGCTTTTGATTTAGTTGTAACAGTATGTGACCACGCCAAAGAGACTTGCCCAATGTTTCCAAAGGCGATAAAGACCATACATATTGCTTTTGAAGATCCTAGTGGAAAAGATGTTTCAGAATATGAAGTGACACTTAACTTAATCGAGAAAGAGTTGTTACCAATAATAAAAAAAGAGTTGTGCTAAATACTTAAAGGATAAATTATGAAAATAGAAGTACTAGGAACAGGCTGTTCAAAATGTGTAGCTTTAGAAGCAGTTGTAAAACAAGCTATCTCTAAAAGTGGTAAATTTGTCCAGTTAGAAAAAGTAGATGATATTATGAAAATTATGGAGTACCAAGTTGTAAGTACTCCGGGTCTTGTGATTGACGGCACAGTAGTAAGTACTGGAAAACTTTTAACTGTAGATGAAGTCTTAGCTTTAATGAACAAGTAGTCTGGCATGTGGAAAGAGAGCGTTGATTATCTGATATATGATTTGTTGAAGCTTGAGGGTCATTTAGGTGAAGCAATAAACTTCTTCATATATGACACTTTTAAAATATGGTTTTTACTCATAACTATTATTTTTGCAGTCTCATACCTCAGAACACATTTCAATACTGAATATGTCCGTGCTCACCTGCAAGGAAAGTCACAACTATACGGAAATGTTTTAGCTGCACTTTTTGGAATTATCACACCTTTTTGCAGTTGCAGCGCTATTCCTCTTTTTTTAGGTTTTATACAAGCCAGAATTCCTATAGGGGTGACTTTTTCATTCTTGATTAGTTCGCCTATGAACAACGAAATTGCCATTGCACTTTTATTTGGTCTTTTTGGCTGGAAAGTGACCGCCATTTACATCGGTTTTGGGCTTCTTGTTGCCATAGTCGGTGGTTATATCATTGGTCGATTAAATATGGAAAAATATGTTTTAATGGATGTAAAACCGATGCAAGGCGAGCTTGAAGAAGTAAAAATAACTCTCAGTATGAAAGAACGTGCAAAAGAAGCGTATACTTACACAAGAGAGATTTTTAAAGATATTTATATTTATGTCATAATAGGGGTGGGAATAGGTGCTGTAATCCATGGTTATATTCCTGCCGATTTTATAGCCAAATATGCAGGAGCAGAGAATCCTTTTGCTGTTTTAGTAGCTGTTATCATGGGAATTCCCATGTATTCAAATGCAGCGGGAGTTATGCCTTTGGTTGAGGTTTTGACAGGAAAGGGCATGTTACTTGGAACAGCTCTTAGTTTTATGATGGCAGTAACCGCCCTAAGTCTGCCAGAGGCGATGATTTTGAAAAAGATACTGCATATCAGACTTATAGCAACTT
This sequence comes from Helicobacteraceae bacterium, assembly GCA_024635885.1. Lineage (GTDB taxonomy): Bacteria > Campylobacterota > Campylobacteria > Campylobacterales > Sulfurimonadaceae > Sulfurimonas. The sequence continues at coordinate 12,055 of JAGXIA010000069.1, forward strand.
TTTTTGGCATTGTAGGTTTAGGCATTATAGCCATAGGCTATTTATTTAATTTTATACTATAGGAGATAATACATGAGAGAAAAAATAAAAGAATTTTTTGCATACGGAGAAAAAGTTGAGGGCTATGATGTTAGAGTTGTTAATGAAAGAGAAGCGAGAGCTGGAGCAGGGCTGTTGTTTGCCTTTGGAATAATTGCTTTATTTAATAGTGTAGCCTTAGGACATGTATTATTTACAAAGTATTTCATCACTTTTTTTACATTGGACTTTTTAATCAGAGTTATAAATCCAAGCTATGCACCCAGTTTATTAATAGGAAGATTTTTTGTGCGAAATCAAAAACCGGAGTATGTAGGTGCAACGCAAAAAAGATTTGCATGGGGTCTTGGTTTGCTTTTGGCAATACCAATGTTTTACACACTTGTAATTCATTTTCAACCAACACCTATTAAGGTTTTTATATGTGTACTATGTCTGTTGTTGCTCATAAGTGAATCTGCTTTTTCAATATGTGTTGGATGTATGATATACAATTTTGTTTATAAAGAGAAGGCTACAAACTGTCCCGGCGGAGCTTGTGAGATTAGACGAATAGATAAAATTCAAACATTTAACACAGGTCAGAAGATTATTGCTATTGTCTTTTCTATTTTAATCACTTATGGGATTTATTCTTTTTTAGTAAAAGTTGAGAATAAAACATTTTTTATGCAAAAAATATCTCTAATGATGATGTCCGACGCTGAGTTAAAAGCACTCGAAGAGAAACAATATCAAAAAGAGTTAAAAGAGTTTGAAAATGATGATTTTTAGTTCTTTAATTAAAAAAATGTTCAATGCCATCAAATAAAAACCTTGGGTTTAAAGAGTTATTAGCCATTGCTGTTGGTGGAATGGTTGGTGGAGGTATTTTTACAATTTTAGGTATTTCTGTCTCTATGGTAGGCGACTTAGCCCCTTTCGCCATTGCTTTTGGTGGTGTTATTGCTTGGTTTGCCGCTTATTCTTATGTAAAACTTGGGGTCTATTATAAAGATGAGGGTGCCACGTATGCTTTTTTTAAACGAACCTATTTATCTTCTCCTTTAGCTTCTTCATTCATAGGTTGGTACACTATATTTGGTTATATAAGTACATTGGCCTTATATGCTTATACTTTTTCATCTTATGCCATAAGCGGCTTTGATTTTGCACAAAATGATTTTATTCGTAAAGCTGTCGCTCTGTTTATTATTGGACTTTTTGCACTCATTAACATTTGGAGCGTTAAGGGTATGGGAAAAATTGAAGATATTATGGTTTATTTAAAACTTATTATTTTATTTGTTATTTCTGTAATTTTAATATTTTTTGCCAAGGCTGATTTTCATCAGTTTATCAATATTATGCAAAGCGACCTACAAACAACACCACTGCTGAGTGTTTTAATTGTTTCTTCTCTTACTTTTGTAGCTTATGAGGGTTTTCAACTTGTTATAAACGCAGTAAATGAGATGAATGACCCAGATGTTAATATCCCTAAAACTATATACACAGCTATTATTTTGGTGGCTTTTATTTATTTTATTGTATCGCTGGGTGCTGTTCTGGCAATTCCAACAGAGGACCTTATAAAAAATAAAGAATCAGCATTAGCCACAGGTGTCGGAGAAATTATGGGAGTGTTTGGACAAAATCTTGTTATCTTAGGTGCACTTTTAGCGACGAGCAGTGCAATTAGCGGAACTCTTTTTGGGGCTTCTCATCAGATGGCAAGAATCGCAGATGACGGGTATCTGCCAGATTTTTTAACACGAAGAGAAGGCTCGATTCCAAGCAGAGCTATTATATCTATGGCGGTTATTTCTTCATTTCTCATTGTAATAGGCGGTTTGCGTCTTATTTTAGAGTTTGGAAGTATTACTTTTTTACTAGTCTCTCTTTTGATGTCTATTGCCAATTTTAAAATACGAAAAGCTACAAATTCATCTTTAATTATTACGCTTGTTTCTATTTTTGGACTAGCTTTAGGCACAGTCTTTATTTTATATTATGAATATCAAAATAATCCACAACAATTGTTGTTTATCACTCTAATGTATATTGCATTGACTATTGGAGCTTGGACTTATTCTTATTTTAAAAAAAAGAAGAAATAAGTCTCATACTTTTACTTGAATGTCATAAGCGCATAACCATCATTTTGATATCTGATTGTATCTATAAAACTATTGGGCGAAATTTTTATAAAGGGAAGTACTTCACTTTCTTCAATAGAATTTGCGGCTAAAGACATTGCACAAGCAGTGATAGTTACATTTTTTCTTTTTGAAAGCTTTACAAGATATTCTTGTGCTTTTTTGATATTTTCTATATCTTCATCTGCAACAATCATAGTATAGCTTTCAGAGGTCATTGCCACGCAAGAACCATGTAGTGTTAGAGCTACATCAGCACTGTCACCTTGGTTTTCTATCATATCTATAGTCTTGCCAACCAACCACATGCGGGTTTTAATATAGTATGCATCAGATGAGCTGCAATCAAAGACAGCCTTATACTCTTTTGCCTGCAACACTGCACAAAAGAAAATAAAAAGGAGAATAATAAGCTTTTTCATAAGACTTTACTCCCCTAATCCAAATACATTTGAAAGTGTATTTATATAGTTAAAATAGCCGGTTATTGCAACTGCTTCAATGATTTGAACATCACTCCAATCCATCTCTTTGATTCGGTCTATATCTTCTTTTAGAACTTTATAATTGTCTTTTTTGGAAGCTCTTATAGAAAAGTTCAGTAGTGCTTTTTCAGCATCACTTGAGTTCATACTCTCAACACCATTAAGAATTTCTTCAATTCTTTCATCACTCAAACCCAACATTTTTGCTATACTTTTGTGAACTTCCACACACATTTTACAGCCGTTTTCTACTGAAATAAGAAGTGCGATAGACTCTTTAATATCATAAGAGAGCGTTGTCTCATCGAGTAAATACTTTTGTATCATTACATCTGTTGCAAAGTACACTTTTTCATCAATGGCTAAGAGTTTAAATATCTCACCCAGCTTTCCAGTTTTTTCTAAAATCGGTTTCGCTTTTTCTTGAACTGCAGGAGTCATATCCTCAAATTCAGGTAATTTAATATGTGCCATTTTTTCCCTTTTTAAATATCATTTTTCTTTAAAGTCTGCCGGGTCTTTATACTCCAAGGTTGGTAAAAAGTATGCAGTCACCAAGAGAATAGTACTGAAAATCAGTACCACAAGTAAAGAGTGTTCCGTAAAAAACTGTGTTACTTGCAGGTTTCCTAAGTTGGGACCCATAAATTCTTTTATCCATGGATAAAGAAGTGTAAAAACTGCTCCGCCAAGCATACCGCCTAAAACACCGACAAAGGCATCTACCCGTCCTTCTGAAACTGATACAAAAAAAGCAGAAGGACACTTCCCCAAGATTACCAAGCCTATACCAAAAATTATTGCCCCCGTAATTAACCCACCGAGTAAAATCGGTTTTATTGCAAAAGTAGCATAACCGTTTTGTACTAAAAAATAAAATCCAAGACTTGAGAGAGCCACTGTTGTCATTGCCATTCGAGGGACTAAGGTGTCTTCAAATATCATAAATCCAGCCATCTTCTCAAACTTATCAAGTCTTGAATACATAATAATCGCTCCAAATAAAAACCCTATAAACAATACTGTCCAAACAGAGCCATGCCCTCCGTTCGCCACTATATTAAACATATTTGTAACTCTATCTATCATTTTTGCAAACCTTTTTTTTATAAAAAAATCTTCCTGTAATCACACCAGTGCCAAGGGCTATAATGGCAAAGATAATACCGCTAATAGCTAACTGACTACCACCGGATAATATATGCCCTGCATTACACCCTCCGGCAAGTCTGGCACCAAAGACAAGTAAAAAACCGGCGATAAAACTCCAAATCATACGAGACTTTATAGAAGAGTTTTTTCTCTCTTTCCAAAGTGTTGGTATATAGCTGATATGAAATGACTTTGTGACAAAGATAGACATAAAAAGCCCACCAAAAAATACACCTATAAGCATAACACCTTCCCATGCTCCTGATTTTTCTATTTCAGCGGTATAGATATAGCTGTCTGCATTGAGTCCGAATAACAGCGTTGATAGGTAAGCCATTCCTGTCGAAGCGCCAATTGGACGGTCTGCACCAAATGTTGAAAAACTAAAAAAGAATAGCAAACTCATAGATATTCCACCAATCCACCACGGTATTTGTTTAGGCATAATTACTCCAGATAAGTTGATTGTAAAGTGTAAAGTTATACTTCACGTTTTGAATTATATGCTATAATTCTTAATATCATATTAACTAGGACTATAAGTGGAATATAAAATATCTGAAGTTGTAGCAAAGACAAGTGTTCCAAAATCAACAATACTTTATTATATTAAAGAGGGTTTGTTGCCTCAAGCTAAAAAACTCAAAGCTAATGTGCATACTTATAGTGATGAACATATAGAACTCATAAAATATATTAGATATATGAAAGAAGAAATGGGAAGTTCAAATACGCAAATTAAAACAGCCCTTTCACAAAAAAACAACTCTTTTTCAAGCTCATATAGTATGTTGGCACCTTTAATGCAGACTTTAAGTTCCATACCTTCAGATGCAGTATACTATGCAAAAGAAGAGTTTATAGAACATTTCGGTGTCGATACTAAGCTTTTTAAGAAGCTCTTAGAAGATGAGATTCTTTTACCTCTACATGATAAATATACTCAAAAAGAGGCTTCAATTATTAGCTTAGTTGAAAACTTTTTGGAACTTGGAATAGAATATGGGATTTTAAAGCAGTATCTCCACCATGCAAAAGAGTTAGCACAATTGGAATCCAGTATGCAAGAACAACTTTGTTCTAAACGCGATGAAAATAATTTCTCAGCCTTATGGAAAATTATGTTTGAAACACTCTTTACTGCAAAAGAATATATTTTTCAACGTTCAACATACAAAGCACTCTTAATTTCTATTAAAGAAGAGTTGGTGAGATAAGGCTCTTGTTACAAGCCCAAACTCTTTTGAATCTCTTTTATCTCTTTAATTTTGTCTAAAAAGACTTGCTTCTTTGCAACAACGTAGTCTATCTGTTCAGCGTTTATTTGACTAAACTGCTCTTTGGATGTTTCTACCGTTTTATACAAATAGTTTCGTCTGGAAACTAAAAATATTTCCATCTTCTCAAACTTGAAATTCTTTTTTACAGTTTCTAAAATAGAGCTCGAACTTGGAATATTGAGTGAATATTTAAGAGGGTCAGATTCGTAAACTTTTATGTGCTTGTCAATCTTTTCTTTGACAAGCAAGACACTTTGCTGGGCTACTTCAGTGTATGAATAACTAAAAGCTCCATTGAAAAATGCAAACTTTTTATGTAAGGCTGAAATATTTCCAAGTATGGCACTGTGATAGGAGAGAATGATGTTCTCATACACTTTTGCAACAAACTGGCGGGTATTTGCAAACTCTAAATCTGAACCGATTTCTCTGTTCTTTTTTATGAGCTCATAAGGCTCTTGCCATGACTTTACAGCACTTTTTAAAATCTGAAAAACCTTTGTGAAATCTTCACTGCTTTGGAGTTCAGTGCTTCGCAAGTGAGCAATCGTAGCTTTGATCTGTTTGTCTATCAAAGCATTCTCATAAAATAGTTTTTGCATAATGGCTTCAGAGTCTACAAAAAGAGTCTCATATTCATAACTTTTGATTTGCTCTTTATTGAAGAGAGTTTTGTGCGTTTCATAACGAACAGCATTTTTGGTTTTAACATTTTCATAAATCGTATCTGCAATTATCTGCATAATAGAATCAATCTGCTCAAAAGTTAAGGCTAAAGCTTTTGAGTGTTTGGCATAAACTTCGTCAAAAGCTTCTAAAATTTCCTTTTCTTTGTTCACTAAAATCTCAAGCAGACTTTCATAAACACCTAAAATAGTTCCATATTCTTGTTTTAAAATAACACAGATTGAATTTAACTCTTTCTTTATAGAAAAAGCCTTAGAATCGATGGCCTGTGGTCTTATGGTGTTTTCTATAAAATTAAGTACATCTCCTATATTTGAATCTTTCATAATCTTTTCATCATTAGAACTGTTTTGCTTGCTTATATTTTCTATTGTCTTAGAAAAATCTGCAAAATCATCCTGAAAAAAGGAGAGATTATCAGCATATTTATTGAGATTGCTGGAGCTTTTAAACTTCTTTTGCAAAGAGTTGAGTGCTGTTTCTATGAGCACTTCTTTTTGGTTTACTCTCGAATCGAGTGCCTGTTTCGCCGAAATAGGAATGACATGCGAAAAGAAAATAGAGAAGCGATCTTTAATGTAAGAGACAGTCGTGTCAACTTCTGCTGGTGTAAATTTGTCTTTTTGGTTTAACACACAAAGTGACTTCTCTTTGAAGTTTTCAAGGTACTCATTTAATACTTCGGCTTCACTCTCTTTTCCTGCATTGTCAATTAATGTGAGCCATATAATTCCGTCCACATCACGCAATATTTTTTTTGTTGTGAGTGTGTCTTCTAAAGACTGAGAATTCAGACCCGGTGTATCGACAAAAGATATATCTTTTAAAATATCCATAGGTGCATACAGTGTCAAATATTTTATATCTTTAACGGCTTTTCTCTGGTCGGTAAACTCCGATATCATCTCTAATGAATGGTATTCGTTCGCCCCATTGTTATAGTTTACTTTTAGTTTGTACTCTTCACCGTAATTTATAAAATTTACTTTAGAAGTTACGGGAGTAATACCTGTAGGCAAAACATCTTTAGAGAGCAGGGCATTTAAAAAGGTAGATTTTCCAGATGAAAACTGACCGACAATCGCGATTTCCATCGGGTATTTGCTACGGCGCAGAAGTTTTTTAAAAAGTGTTTTCAGTCCAACTGAGGGGAGAAACTTTTCATTTAAAAGCGCTTTTTGGATTCGTTTTATTTCCCCGTTAATAGAATTTTCAAATACCTCTTCTTGTAAAAACTGTTCTTTGTATTCTTTTACAATGGCTCTCAAGTGCTTCATAGGGCGTACCTTTGAGCAATGGTCTCAATGATTTTAATGCGTTCATACAGTTCAATAGCCTTGTTGTTGCGGCTTGCTTCATCTTCTTTTAAAAACTCTATGTGATTTAACAAAAGTTTCTCGTTACGGTCTAAGTTGTTTTGAAAAAAATCTATAGGCGCTCTTAAATTTATAATAAATTCTTCTAGAAGTGTTTGGCTTAAGTTCAAGGCTTTAGCTTTTACCTGCGTTTGCAGGTAGACAAATTCCTCTTTTATAATTGCGCTTATTTCCTCGTCTGTTTTTGTTAATTTACTAAGAGTTGCATGCTTGAGAACTTTTGAGATTCTATTTATTAGAGTAGAGTTGTCAGCGGTTAAAAAGCCTTTGTTGAAAGCCTCGCCAAAAATACTCTCATACTCAAAACTGCCATAAGCATTTTCAGACGATGCAGAGATTTCATCATACTGCAGTGAAATAGTTTCAAATATTTTACTAGATTTTTTAATAAATTTATAACGGTACTCACGAATAATATCAACGATTCCATTTTTAAGAGCAGTCTGTATAATTCTGCTTTGATCACTCAGTTTTGGAGTTCTCTTGTTTGTCTCTAAAGAGTAAAATGTTTCATCCATAAGACGCTGTTTAATAATACTCTGCAGTGTTTGAAGTTCATTGTTTAAATAATGTTGTAGTCTTTCAAGATAATTTGTAATCTCCGCCTCATAGCCCATTATTTGATACTCTAAATATTTTAAAGTCTCTTCTTGTTTTGTTTTTTTACTCTTTAATAAATCGAGTTCTTTGTCTGCTTCGTCTTTAGTTTTAAAAAGCATAGAAGTCTCTAACTTCAGTTCTTCGAGTTGTGTTTTCACGACATTGCTCAGACGGTTTTTGGCTGAACGCAGTATAAGCGAACTACGCTCGTTCTTGTTTGAAAAAAGCATTTCCTGCAAGTAGTTTTCAACTTTTAAAATACCTGTTTTCTCGAGCGTATAGCCAGCTTCTTCAGCCACTTTTGCATGACCTATTTTATGCAGCAGTGCCATTTTTCCCGAGAGTGCTATAAAGTTAAGACTTTGAAGCACAAAATCAAGTTTAGAGTCGCTGTTTTGCTCATGCAGTTTACTAGAAATACTCTGTTTTGTGTACTCTATAACCTCTTGAACATCTTTAGAACTTACCATATCTACGCGAGTAATCACTATGAGAACCTTAGTAATGTTTTGGTACAAAACAGCGTCTATGATAAATTCTATATCTTTTTTTGTTGCACTCTGAGAGACGTTCATAAGATGAAGCATGACATCACATTTTGCCAGGTACTCTTTTGTTATCTCTTCTCTTTGAATTACTATATCATCAAGACCCGGAGTATCTACAATCTCAATGCCGTCTTTTAAAAAATGCAGGTCTGAGCCAAGCTCTACATATTTAACCAAGTTGCATTTTTTGTCGCTCAAACTGGCAGAAGTGTAGAGGCTTAACTCTTCGACTTTTATATCTTCTTCGCGAGATACATCTAAAATGTAGTTATCCAGATTTTCTTTAAAATGTTTTTTTGTATCTTTGACAAAGGTGTCAATCGCATGAACATTTTTAGCACTCTCTTGTATATGCTGCCACTCTAAAACATTCCAGTAGACTACTTTAGCCGAGGGAGTCTTACTGTATTTGACAACACTCAAGTTAGCAGTTTCAGGGATAACGCTAGTCCCTAAAATCTCTTTTCCCATAAGGGCGTTGAGCATGGTAGATTTACCAGCATTCATTACACCCGTAATTCCGATGGAGAACTTTTGCTTGTTTAGGTAGTTTACAATATTGTCGAGTTCATCACTATGTGGCAGAACATACTTTAGTTCGTCAATATCTGAAAATATTGATTGTTTGGCTTCTTGAAAATTCTGCTTGAGCGTTTGGGCAGGAAGCTCATTCTCTTCAACAAAGACAGATGAATCAAAAAGTGACAAAAGTTTTTCAAGAGAGAGTTTGTCAATCAGTCCCTCTGTTTGTAAGTAAGTAAAAGATTTATGCAGATGATTAACCGTACTCTCACATCTATGCTCTAAAAAATGTTTAATAATACTGTGCTGTATACGATAAAGGGAGTCTAAACTGTCGATTTTAGACTGAGTTAAACGCTCACAAAGTTTATGAAAACTCTTTAAACTAGCCATAGCATCAAAAGTTTTACGCCCAAGTGACAAAAGCAGAGCAGAGACTTCAAAAAAAGCTTCATCATCAATTTTTTCGTCAATACCTATGGTGTCTTTACTTCTAAGATTTATGCCATGATAAAGTAAAAAGTAGTTAGTAACTAAGCTGATGGGAGTCCTTTCTTGATAATAAGGGAATTATATCACTAGTGGTTTAAATAGTAGATATGATTGTGTCTTATATGCATTCCAAGGGTGCAAACATGTATACATTTAAATTAAAATGTGATAGAATCGTTACTCTTTAGATGTTATAGAAGAGAATAAAGGTAATACTAATACATATTTAGAAAAGTGAAGATATTTTAACATATGATGATGACTCTTCAAGTACATATTCTAAATGGAATGATAATAAGATTTATTGATATAATAGCAAAAATTTTTATAAGTGGGATTTGTATATGTTTAGAAGTTTAGTTGCAGTTTTTAGTGTTATTAGTGTTATTATAATAACAATTTTCTTCTATTTTAACAGTGAGTTAAAAGAGGAAAAACTGGATTATGTTTTAGATCAATATACTTTAACCTTAGACAAAGAGCTGAAAAATTCACAAATGAATGCTCTGCAGCTAGCATTAGTCCTCTCTAAAAATGAGGGTTTAGTAAATGCTTTAGAAAATGATGATGAAGACTTAGGCTATAAAATCCTTTCAGATATTATGCATACCATTAAAAAGAATACAGGTAGATATATTAGAACACAGGTAATTACAAGTGAGTACAATATTTTTGCAAGAAGTTGGGATGATATTTACGCCGGAATGCCTTTGGGGGATTACAGAACAGATCTGAAATATTTCGAGACTCATAAAAATCCGCGAACATCTATAGAGGTTGGAAGAAGGCTTGGGGTTAAGGCTACCGTTCCTGTTTACATAAACGAGAAGCTGATAGGCTTCGTAGAAGTTATTGATTTTTTTGAATCTATTACAGATTTTTTTAGAAATATGGGTGTCGATTTATATGTACTTTTAGATTATGAATATTATGACACTGCTGTCTTGATGCAGGCAAATATTATGGTAGATAAGTTTATAGTTGGAAATCTAAACTATAACTTTAACAATATTCAAATACTTAAAAATATTGATTTTAAGCATCTCAAGTCATCCCGTATCCTCAAAGCCGATAATAAGTATTTGTTTTACAAGACAATGCATAACGGAAATGGCGAATCAATCGGTTCTTTTGTTTTTGTAATACCGCAAAAATATTTAGAGTATTTCAGAAATGCAGAAGATGATATTGCATTTTTAATTAATGTTACCCGAAGCAGTTTATACAATATTGTAAAAGAGCAACAGAATGTCGGGGCAAAATATGATGAAGACAATATAGACTCTTTACTGTATAAGAAAGATATAATTACAAAAGAAGATGAAGAAGAATATTTGGATAAAGCTTATAAAAAGTTAAATATGTACAGCAAAGATGAACTGATTCAACATATGCTTAATGATGAAGTTATTAAAAAAATAGATGGAAAAATAAAATGAAAATCTTATTGTTAGAAGATGAATATTCACTGCGAATAAGTGTTATAGAGTTTTTAGAAGACTTAGGTCATGAAGTTGACGGATATATGGATGGGCTCGTGGCATTTGATGCTATATTTGATAAAAACTATGACCTCTTGCTTCTTGATGTTAATGTTCCCTCTATGACAGGCTTTGAGCTTTTGCAAAATTTGCGAAAAGAAGAGAAAAAAATACCAACGATTTTTTTAACATCTATGGTAGATATTGAAAACCTCAAAGAAGGCTATAAAAGAGGATGTTGTGATTATATTCGCAAGCCTTTTGACTTATTGGAGCTTGAATTACGTATAGAACAGGCATACGCAAGTTTTTATCTTGATGATAGCTCTATTGTTGAGCTTGGGGATGAACTCTTTTATGATGCTACAAAAAGTAAGCTTATGTATAAGGGAATAGAAATAGTATTGAGAAAAACTGAGAAGGATATTCTCGAAGTTCTTATAAAACATAAGAATAGTGTTGTCTCCACACAGATGTTTCAAGATGAAGTCTGGGGTGAATATGTTGAACCTGCGACAGTTAGGGTTCAGGTAAATAACCTGCGTCAAAAGCTTCCAAAGGGAGTGATTCAAAACAGAAGAGGTCTAGGATATATAATTGAATGATAATCAATACGCAGGTAAATACGCACTGCTATATACCTTATTAATTGCCGTCATCTTATTAATACCGTTTTTTTTCTATTTCATATATATGAAAAATCTTCACTCTGTCAAAAATGAGATATTACTCAAAGAAAAAGCATTCCTGGTTATTAAAGCTATGAATGAATACAATCAAAATAAAAAGTATTTTGAGTACCCAAGATTTAAAACTTTTCAATCGGGCTTATATGATAAGAAATTTGAACCGGTCTTTTCTTTACTGGAATATAAAATTGAAGATTTTAAAGAAGGGTACCATTTAGATGGAAATAACGCATATTTGATTCTGAAATTACCAAAAAATAGGTATTTTGGTGCAAGATATCTTATAATTAAAAATACTATCTCATTTGCTAACTTATATAAAAAAGTGACAATTATTTTATTTTCAATTGTAATGCTAGTTTTTATACTGAGTATATTTTTCTTAAATCGTTTTGCCCGGCCATTTAAAACTATGAATGAAAAATTGGATAATTTTATAAAAGATTCTATGCATGAGATAAATACGCCTCTTTCTATTATAAATGTAAATATTGACCTTTATAATAGAAAAAATCCTACAAATAAATATATGCAAAGAATGAAAGCGGCTACAAAGGTCCTCTCTAACATATATAACGATATGGACTATCTGATAAAGCATGACAGACTGAAGTTTGAAAAAGAGCCTATAAATATGAAAATATTTCTCACTAACCGTATAGATTATTTTTCAGAAGTGGCACGTATGAAAAACCTTGTTATAAAAACTAATATCATAGATGGACTTGTTATAAATATGAATCCACAACAGCTTCAACGGGTTATTGACAATAATATTTCAAATGCAATCAAATACTCTTTTGAAGACAATATCATAGAAGTAGATGTATATAAGCAGGATGATCTATATTGCATGAGCTTTAAAGATTATGGTGTCGGTATAGATGATGTAGAGAAAATTTTCTCCCGTTATTACCGCGAAGATACACAAAAAGGTGGTTTTGGGATAGGTTTAAATATAGTCAGGTCTATCATCGTTGATGTTGGCATAGAAGTTGAAATTATTTCAGAGCTTAAAAAAGGCACAACCTTTATATATAAATTTCCTCAGGCTCTACAACTTAATTAGTAAGTCTTATAAAAGAATCCTCAACAAACAAATAAATTTTACACAAATTTTACACTCCACTGTTATACTACTCCTTGAAAATATATAGGAGGAAGAAGAATGAAGAAAACTATAATGATGTCATTAGCTCTCTTAGGATCATTAGTTGCGGCTGATTACAGTGCTGTTATTGAAAGCCCAAACGCAAGTAAACTAATTGAAAAAGATCTACTGGCTCCAGCAAAAGTATATACAATGCCTAAAGGTTGTATTACAACTGATGCTGATGCTATTGCAAGAGGTGCATTTATGTTTCATAACTTAAATGGTGGAAAAGTAAAAGGGAACCCACCAAAAGGTTTAGCAAAGAAAAATGCTGATGATAAACCTAAACAATATGGTAACTGTGTTGCATGTCACAATATAGAAGATGCTGAGGGTGCTGGTAATATTGGTCCAGATTTAACTTCTTATAACGCTATGTTTATGGCAACTGGTGTAAGAGATAATCAGTTTGTATATCAAAAAATTGCTGATGCACGAGTTGATAATGTGAATACTCATATGACTATCAACTTAACAACAAAATTATTCAACGAAAGAGAAATATGTGATATTACTTCATATATTGTATCCCCAAAATAATAAAAGGAAATTAGATTATGCAAAGAAGAGAATTTTTTAAAAAACTGGGTTCTGCAGCTGCTATAACTGCTGTTATACCTATGATGAGTTTTGCAGCAGATGCAAAAAAACAAGCGGGACCGAATGAATTTTCATATGAAAAAGCATTAGATGTTATTACTGGCGGAAAAGGTGCTAAAGCATCTCCAAAGGTTTCACTAAAAGCTCCTGCAATCGCTGAAAATGGTGCAGTTGTTCCTATAACTGTAGAAGTTGAGTCTCCTATGACTGAGAGTGATTATGTGAAAGCAATTCATATTTTTGCAACTAAAAATAGTAATTCTCGTTCTGCAAGTGTTCATTTGACTCCGGCAAATGGAAAAGCAATCTTCGCTGCACGTATCAAACTTGGTTCAACGCAAGATGTAATAGCGCTAGCAGAAATGAGCGATGGCACATTTTTAACAGCTACTCAAAGCGTTAAAGTAACTATCGGTGGTTGTGGTTGATACCTCGTTTAGAATTAAATCAGTATAAAAAAATATAAGGACAATAAAGTGGAAAGAAAATCATTAATAAAAATTAAACCTAAAAAGTATAAAAATGGTGACGTTGTTAAAATAAATTTTATGGTTATGCATCCAATGGAAACAGGTTTGCGTAAAGATAAAAAAACTGGAAAAATAGTTCCTGCACAATATATTAACAATGTTAAGTTTGAGTATAACGGTAAAGTAATCACTACTATCAATGTATGGGAGTCTTTATCTGCAAACCCGGTATTTACTATATATATGAAAATAGATGGTCCAGGTGAGCTAAAAGTTACATTTACTGAAAATACTGGTGAAGTTAACGAAACAAGTACAAAGATTAAACCAAAAGGATAATTGATGAAAACAGGAATAAAAATAGCACTATCTTTAGCACTTCTTTCATCACTTTCTTTTGGAGGTGAGCAGTTTGCTATGAGCGACTCAGACCGTGCAATGTATGCTGAGATGTTAGAAAACAACCCTGCAGACATTATGGTAGCCAATGGTGAACAACTACTTGGTAACCTAGGCGGAGAAGCAGCATTTGCCAAATATCTTGGTGTGAGTGAAGATAAACTACCGGAATATATCGCAGGTTTTCCTCGTTATATAGAAAAATTCAAGATGGTTGTTGGAATTGATCAGGTTCTTCAAGCGATGATGCATGATGCCGGAGAAAAACCATTCAAACTTAAAAGTTCAGATATGTTTGACATGCTTGCTTATACAAAATCTCTTGCTAATGGTGTGAAAAGTAATATAGATATAGATGCTAACCAACACATGAAAGATGCTTATGCTTTAGGTCAAAAAACATTTGATACTAAGCGTGGTGGCAGAGGTTTATCTTGTCTTAGTTGTCACGCTCCAGCCGTAATTGGTAGTGTATTACGTACTCAACCACTTCCAGACTTGAGTAGCAAAGGTGTTGCAGTTGCAGCAACTTGGCCGGCATACAGAATGACTAAATCGTCTTTAAGAACTCTTCAGCGTCGTTTTCAAGGCTGTATGAAAAATGCACTTTTAAAAGTAATTCCAATAGGTTCTCCTGAGATGGTTGCACTTGAAGTATATCTTACAAAACAAGCTGAGGGAACTGAAATAGCTATCCCTGGTTTAAAAAGATAATGGTGTATTATGGACATTTCTAGAAGAGACTTTATGCATATCGCCGCAATCTTTGGATTGGGCGTTGTCGGTAGCGGTTGTGCACCATTAAAAACACCGTCTCAAATATCTTTGAAAGATATTTATGAGTTCAATGCAAAAGGTAATTTTACTTTACTGCATATGTGTGATATACATGCGCATATTAAGCCACTATACTGGAGAGAGCCATCTACTTTGATTTCTGCTCCAAATTTGGTTGGAACTCCTGGCTTCTTATGTGGTGAAGCTTTTGCTAAACACTACGGTTTAGAACCAAGTTCATTAAATGCTTATTTTGATACGTATATGGATTTTGAGACTTTAGCTAAGAAGTTTGGAAAAATGGGCGGTATTGCTCATATGAAAACATACCTTGACCATGTAAGAGCTGAACGTGGTGCAGAAAATGTACTATTTTTAGATTCTGGTGATACTTGGCAGGGTACCGGTGTTGCACTTAAAACTCGTGGTGAGGCTATCGTTAAAGCTCAAAACTACTTAGGTGTTGACGTTATGGTTGGACACTGGGAATTTACTTATGGTAAAGAGAGAGTTTTAGAACTTATTGAGATGTTAGACGCTAAGTTTATTTCTCAAAATGTTATCGGTAATGATCCTTTTAAAGATGAGTATGAAGAACTTATTTTTGAACCGTATACGATTCAAGAAAAAGGTGGAGCTAAGATCGGTATTATCGGTCAATCATTTCCTTTTACTTCTACTGCAAACCCTAAAGAGTTTACTGAGGGTTGGAGTTTTGGTATTAGACCTGAGAGTCTTCAAAAATATGTTGATGAGTTAAGAAATGAGCATAAAGTTGATTGTGTTGTTGTTCTTTCTCATGATGGTTTTTCGGTTGACCAGGAAGTTGCTCGTATGGTTCATGGTATTGACTTTATATTAAGTGGACATACACATGACCCTTCACCAAAACCTATTATTATTAATGGCACAGTAATTGTAATTGCCGGAAGTCATGGTAAATATATAGGACGTTTAGATATTGATGCTAAAGACGGAAAAGTAAATGGTTATGAGTACAAACTTGTACCTATGGCTTCAAATATGATTCCGGCAGATCCTGCAGGTGTAAAACTTGTAGATGAACTTTATGCTCCGTTTGCCGAAGAGTTTAATGAAGTGTTAGGTAAAACTAAAAATACACTTTATAAACGTGATACATTCTTCTCAACATTTGATCAGCTGATCAATGATGCTATTATGGATGAGATGAAGTGTGATATCTCATTTACTCCAGGGTACAGATGGGGAACAACAGTTTTAGCGGGTGACGATATTATAATGGACAATGTATATGAGATGTGTGGTATTACATACCCTGATGTTTATACATTTGAATTAAAAGGTAAGAGAATTGCCACGCTTTTAGAAGATATTGCAGATAATGTATTTAATGCAAATCCACTTTATCAGCAAGGTGGTGACATGAGTCGTTTAGGCGGTGTAACATATAGTATTGCCGTTGCCAACAAGGCTGGAGAGAGAATCTCTAAACTTATGATTGGAGGAAAACCTATAGACTTAGACAAAACATACATAGTCTCATCTTGGGGTGGTAACTTGCAAAATGCAGGTGAAAACCTTCAAAAAGATAAGATAAGAGCAGTTTATGATGTAACTCGTGATTACATCAAAAGAAAGAAAATAGTTGATGTAAGTAATGAAGGAAATGTTACTTTAGTTGATTTCGATTGCGGTTGTCCGGTAAAGGGCTCTAGAAGCTGTGAATAGCTTCATCATTCCAGGTCAAGAATGGAATCTAATTTATTAAAAAAGGGAATAATAATGAAAAAGAACACAATGATTAAATTGGCTGCAGGAGCAGCTGCACTTTTGTTAGTAACTACATCAGCAAGTGCTGAAGATGAAAAAGCAAAGCGTGAACTGAA
Organism: Helicobacteraceae bacterium; assembly: GCA_024635885.1. Taxonomy (GTDB): domain Bacteria; phylum Campylobacterota; class Campylobacteria; order Campylobacterales; family Sulfurimonadaceae; genus Sulfurimonas. The sequence goes on from JAGXIA010000069.1 coordinate 28,811, forward strand.
AAACAACATGATGGTTAAGACAAATAC
>JAGXIA010000070.1 GCA_024635885.1 Helicobacteraceae bacterium
GCGTAATTAACGCTTATACAAGCATCTAAAGATTCTAACTGGGCAAGTGTAGCATCATTAACAGTATCATCAACTAATATAACTGCCAAGGCTTGAGACTCATTATTTCTTGCAAGTGAAAAGTCGGATATATTTACGTTATTCTTAGCAAGAGTAGAGCCTATACTTCCAATAACACCAGGAACGTCACTGTTTTTAAATAGTATCATATCCCCTTTTAGTGCAACTTCAATATCAAAACCGTCAATTTCCACTATACGCTTAACACCATCGTCAAAAATAGTTGCAGATATACTAGTAGTACCTTCAGCAGTAGTAAGTTTAACAGTAATTAAATTTTTAAATACAGATGACTCATTAAGAGCTTCCCATTCTATTTTAATACCCTTTTCTTTTGCAACGAACTCAGCATTCACATAGTTAATAGTATCATCACTGCTTCGGCTCATCGCACCGACTGCTACAAAAGTAGATAAAGATTCAACATAGTTAGAAATATCACCCTGACCGCTTACTTTAATAGCAATTATTTGAGACTTATTTATCTGAGAAGCTAAAAAGCCGATTTTTTGACCCATTTCTAAAAATGGCTTAACATATGGCGGTATTTTACTCTCATCAATAGGTAAGTTCATGGCATGTGGATATGCTATTCCCTTAGCAGCTTCAATTGCATTTTTAGCAGCCTGAGTCCCGATATTATATTGAGATTCAAAGGTATTAGCACCTAGGTGAGGAGAGACTGTAATGTTATCAAGGTCTAATAATGGATTATTAATTGCTGGTTCTTTATTAAATACATCAATACCGGCAAAACGAATCTTTTTAGATTTCAGTCCGTTATAAAGTGCTTCTTCATTGTAAAGACCACCTCTGGCACAGTTGATTAAAACCACACCGTCTTTCATCTTGGCAATTTCTGCTTCGTCTATGATGTTAATAGTCTCTTTGTTTTTAGGCGTATGGATAGTGATGATATCACAGTCTAAAATATCTTGAAAATTTTTAGTGTAGGTCATATCATGATCTGTAACTGTTGATGGGTGAATATAAGGATCATAAGCAACAATATCCATCTCAAAAGATTTTGCACGTTTCGCTACACGTGAGCCTATGTTACCAAAACCGATAACACCGAGCTTCTTGCCTTTCATCTCATGGCCATACCACTTCTCTCTTTTCCAAACTCTGTCAACTTTTAAATGGTTATGTGAATATGGAAACATTCTCATACATGAAAGCATATGAGTCATAGTAAGTTCAACTGCAGCAATTGTGTTTGCAGTAGGAACGTTCATTACAATAATTCCCTCTTTAGAACATCCAGGGATATCAACATTATCAACACCGACACCGGCACGAACAATTGCTTTCATATTTTTTGCATGTTTAATAAAAAATTCGTCTACATCAGTAGAACTTCTTGTAATTGCTACATCAGCTTGTGGAATAATTGTCTCAATAAGCTCTTTCTTATCAAGGTCTGCTGCCATTATAAAATTTATATTTTCGTCATTACGAAGCATTTCCAATCCAGCTTCATGAATATGATCACAAACGACTACGGTATGTTTTTTCATTATATTTCCTCTTTGTACGGCTTAATTTGTGCCGAAATACGATAATTTTTCAAGACTCTTACTAAAGAGTTCAGTTTTTCTATATTTTTTGAAAAAATAAGTAATTCTACTCTATTTTTTTCTTTTGTCAGATAATATCTTAATTTATGTTGTTTTAATTCCTCTTTCAAGCAAAAAAGTTGATATGGGTCCAAAAGAGAAGCAGTTAATTTGTATTTTATAGTATTAGTTATTTTTTCGTCTAAATCCACTTCTATATAAACTTCGTTTACTGGGTAGAAATAGCCTAATCTTTCTGTTTTTGAAAAATTATTTAACCAAAGTTTTTCTGGTTTTTCTTTTATAACTTCACTTTGATATGTTAAAGGTTCAATGTCTTGAATTTCTGAGATGGAATTAATAGATATTAAAAAAAAGACAATAAAAATAGCTACTCCAAGTGCTAAAACCGGAGTGAGCCATTTTAAAATTTTGTGCATATTATTGCTTAGTTAAATTTGTCTTTTATTAAGTCACCTAAAGAGTGTGAGTCAGTGTCATTAATTTCTTCAAGGATTGCTTGATTTTTGATATAGTCTAACTTTTTAACAGAAAGACGAATACGGTCACGTTTTGTGTCTATAACAGCAATTGCCGCTTCAATTTCTTGACCGATTTCTAACTCTTCTTTTACCAGTGGAGTTAAATCTTCATCACGGATTAATGCATCAACACCATCATCTAAAGATACAAATACTCCAAAGTCTTTAATGTCACGGATAGTACCAGTAACAATACTGTTTGCTTTATGAGTAGTAGCAAATGTATCAATTGGGCTTTCTAATAAAGTTTTACGGTTTAAAGATATTTTTTGATCATCTTTACTGATTTTTGTAATTTTTACTTCAATTTCTTCACCAGATTTTAGAACATCTTTACATTTAACATTTTTATCCCAAGAGATATCTTGATTATGTAAAAGACCTTCAACTCCTCCGATACGAACAAATGCACCAAAGTCAGTTAATGACGTAACAGTTCCAGTTACAACATCACCCTCTTTGTAATTTTTAAAGAATTCATCAAAAGGTTTTGGTAAAAGTCTTTTCAGAGAAACACGAAGCTTATGAGTTTTAGAATTTATTTCTATTACTTCAACATCAATTTCTTGACCAACAGTTAAATAATCATTAGGATTTTTAACGTTTTTGTCCCAAGTAATTTCTGATATATGTAAGAAACCTTCTATGTCATTTCCAAGATCAACAAATACACCATACGCTTCAATGTTTGAAACTGTTACAGTAATAGTATCACCTTCGTCTAATTCATCCTCAACTTCTGCCCATGGATCTGAAAGAACTGCTTTAATTGATAATGAAAGATGTCTCTTGTCTTTGTCGTATGAAATTGCTTTTACAGTAACTGTATCTCCGTCTTTGTAAAGCTTAGAAGGATTAACTGGTCCTTTGTAACTGATTTCATTGTAATGTACTAAACCGTCTACACCACCAACATCTACAAACATACCATAGCTAGTTATTTTTTTGATAATACCTTCTACAACTGTACCTTCAGCCATTAGTTGGTCAATTATCTCTTTTTTCTTTTTTCTTTCTTCGTTAAACAGTTTACGACGTGAAACTACAATAGAGTTTTCTGCATCATCAATTTTAACTACTTGAGCTTTTATTTTACGACCGATAACTTCATCAGTCTCTTTAAAAGCTGCTAATGAACGAGGCATAAAGAAAGAAACATCATCAGCTTCTAAAACATAACCACCACGATTTTTCTTAGTGATAACACCTTCAATAATAAGGTCCTCATAATCATCTTTATTTGCATCAATAAATTCAATAGTTTTTTGTAGCTCTAAAACTCTTTTGTAAGATATTTTAGGACGTTCATTATAATATCCTGTTACCATTACTTTAATTTTATCACCAGTATTAAATGTTAATTTACCATCCTCACGGATTTCATCTAAACTTAAAATACCTTCTAGCTTCTCGCCAACGCCAACTAATGCTCTATCTTCATCCTCTTGGATCTCAACAATCTCACCCTCAACGATGCGACTTGTTTCTTGCTGTTTCTCAGTTGCAGCAAACATCTCTGCAAAGTTTTCTTCTTCAAATGATTCGTTATCGAACGCCATTATCTATCCTCTTGTTACGTAAAAATTGTCGTGATTGTACCAAAGTTATGGTTAGTTTGCTCTTAAATGTAAGAAAATTTGAAGTTTGCTTTAGGAAATGTTAATATATAAGCTATATATTAACACTTTTTTGAATTGCGTTAACAACATTTTGTATGATCCAGTCTGGAGTTGAAGCTCCGGCACTTATTCCACAAAATGATTTATTGCTAAACCATTCAAAGTTTAGATCAGTTTCATCCTCAATGTGATAGCTCTCAGGACAGTTATCCTTAGATATACTGAAAAGCTGTTTTGTATTTGATGAATTTTTACCGCCGATAATAATCATAACATCAGCATTTTTAGAAATTTTTCTCACTGCGTCTTGATTCTCAAAAGTAGCATTACATATAGTATTAAACACTCTAACTTCTTTATGGCGAGGAATAAGATAGTTTGCAACTTCCATATAGTCTTCAACTTTTCTGGTAGTTTGTGCAACAAGAGCTACTCTATCTCCTATTTTTAAACCTTCGAGGTCTTTTGGAGAGGTCACAACTCTTGCCCCATGAGTAGCGTAACTTTTAACACCCTTTATCTCTGGATGTTCTTCATCTCCAAAAATAATGATCTCATAGCCGGCTTCACTCATTTCTTGACATATTTGCTGCGGCTTAGTAACATAAGGACACGTTGCGTCCACTACATCAACACGGTTTTTATGTAAGGCCTCGAGTTCATTTTTTGGAATACCATGAGTTCTGATAACTGCCTTGTCGCCAGCTTTGAAGCTTGTATAATCATCAGTTAGAGCCACTTTAAAATCACGTTCTAACCTGGCTATCTCTTTAGAATTATGTATCAAAGGTCCATATGTAGCTGAGTTTTTATTCTCTTCAGCTATTTTTATCGCCCTTTTAACACCAAAGCAAAATCCGTAATTTTCAGCTAATTCTATCTTCATAATATATTATTCCTATAATACCTAGTTAAATTCTACTGTTGTAATTTTTTGCAGTAGTTCAAAAAAGTTTGGAAAAGATGTATTGATGCAATCTAAATCAGTTACTTTCATACCACATCTAAGACCTGCAATAATGAAACTCATAGCAATTCTATGGTCTCCATCACTATCTACAGTAGCGCTTTTTAAAGTACCGCCTTTTACTGTATAACCATCTTCATATTCGCTTACTTCAATTCCACATGCCACAAGTCCCTTAACAACAGTAGAAATTCTGTCGCTCTCTTTTACACGAAGTTCTTCGGCATTTTTAACAATACTTGTTCCTTCTGCGCACGCAAAGGCAATAGAGAGCACTGGAAGCTCATCAATTAACCAAGAGATATTATCTTCAACTGTAATAGCTTTTAGTGGAGCATATTTAACTGTTATATTTCCAATGGGTTCATACTTGTCACTCGTAAGTTCATAACTAATATCAGCACCCATTCTCTCTAATGCTTTAAACGCTCCAATTCTTGTTTCATTAAGCGTCACACCTTCTAAAACAATATTGGAATTTGGAGTAATAGCAGCAGCAACTGCAAAGAAAAAAGCACTTGAAGGATCTGCCGGAACTCTTATAGTTAAAGGTGAAAGAAGCTCTTTCATTGGAGATATTGTAGTTTTCAATCCATCAACCTGAATATCTGCACCCATACCTTTTAACATTCTTTCAGTATGATCACGTGAAAGTTCAGGTTCAGTATAAGTACAAGTTCCATCAGCTCTGAGTGCTGCTAAAATCATCGCACTCTTTACTTGAGCGGAAGCTATTTTACTTTCATAATCAAAAGCTTTTAGCGAAGCACCACGAATGCTAAGTGGAGCTAGGTCTCCATTATTTCTTCCATCAAGTCTTGCGCCAATATCTCGAAGTGGAGCAGTAACTCTTTTCATAGGACGACGACGCAGATATTCATCTCCAGTAAGGATAAAATGACCATTTGCAGAACTTAGAAGTCCACAAAAAAGTCTCATTCCTGTTCCGGCATTACCGCAATCTAAAATATTTTCACTCTCTTTTATGCCATCAGATTGTATAGTAATTGTAGTTCCATCATCAACAACTACCGCACCTAAGTTTTTTACAATTTCCAAGGTACTAAGTGTATCTTCAGCTCTTAAGAAGTTATTTATAGTACTTGTTCCGCTTGCTAGCATGGAAAACATTGCACTACGGTGAGATATAGACTTGTCCGGTGCTATCTCTGATACATTTAGTGAGAATTCACTACATGGAATAACTTCTACTGAACTCATCTTAAACCAACCCCTAAATTATTTTTTAATGCTGTTAGAATACTTTGTATTGACGAATTTATATCATCTTCTTCAAGAGTTTTTTCATCAGACTGTAGCATAAACCTAAGTGAAAGGCTCATATTATCTCCCAAGGATTCATCACTGTATTTATCTACTGGATAAAAATTAATTATTTCACGAGTAGAGTTTTCTTCAATGACAGTTTTTAATTTGTCATAACTCATACTTTTAGGCATTATAATGCTCAAGTCTCTAAAAGAAGCTTGATATTTGGAAACTTTTTTAGCAGTTTTAAGTCCAAACGCAAGCTTAGGAAAATCTATTTCACAAACAAATGTAGCATCTAAATCATACTCTTTTTCAACATCGGGATGAACTCTAAATATTTCTCCAACTACATCTCCATTCATAATTATTTCTGCTGCCTGATAAGTATGAGATAAAGAGTGTTTCGTCTCAGCTTGTTTAAGTTCAATATTTCCAATAATATCAGAAACTTTTTGAACAAAAAAAGCAAAATCAACTTTAGCAGGTTTTCCAGAATTACTAAGTAATTCTTTTTCCCTGTTTCCACTGAAAAGAATAGACATTTTAAGAAACTCTTCTCGTAAAGGATTAAAAACAGAACCAACTTCAAAAAGTCTGATTGAAGAGTATCCATTCTTTACATTTTTTGATGCAGCCTTTAATAATCCGGTCAGTAGTGTCGGTCTTAAAGTGTCAAGAGTACTTACAATCGGGTTTAATAATTCAAGTTCTTTATTCGTACATTCAAAACCGTGTTTTTCAAGTGTTTTTCTTTCATCAAAAATAAAGTGAACAGTTTCGAAAAATCCACTGTTAGCAGCTTTATGGCGATAAATTCTTTTTTTCTTATACTCAAAATAATCATCTTCAAGTCTATTTTCTTCTGTAAAAACAAAAGGCTTAGAAGGAATGTTGTCAATTCCGACCATACGGACTATCTCTTCAATAATATCTTGTTTGTTTACTATGTCGTGACGAAATCTCGGAACAGAAATAACAAATGTATCTGCTTGTGATTTACTTGTCTCAAAACCAAGATTTTTCAAGATTTTATTGATTTTTACTTTATTGATTTTAGCACCGATTATTTCATCAATCTCTTGTTTATTTACCGTTACAATTTTGTCATTATAAACATCACTTAAATCAATATTACCGCCAAAAATAGAGGAAGTCGAATTAAGTTCAATCAGATTTAAACAAAACCTCAAGCCATGATTTAACTCAGGCTCACTTCCTCTTGAAGTTCTGTAGTACATCGGACCTGAATCTATCTTATTTACTGACATCTGTTTTGAGATAATATCTGGCGGTATGTAGCTGGCTTCTATTAAAACAGTACCTTCATTATACGTCACTCTTGATGCATCTTCTTGAATAATTCCGATAGTAGAGGCCTTCTCAGTTGACATAATACAAGCATAGCCCTTATCATCTTCATGAAGCTCTACTTTTGCCATTGTCTCATTTTCCCCGCAGAAAAAACCATAGTTGTAAGCTCTTAAAACAACACCGCTACTCTGTGTTGCATAAAGCATTATAGACTCTATGTCCGATTCTCTTTTATCTTCAATCTGAGCAAGTCTAAGCTTTACAATAAAGGGAAGAGATAAGTTTTGTAACTCAATTGCTTTATATCTTAAGTTAACATTTAAATTCTTTTCATAAGTAAGGCTGAGTATTCTGCCAATCCCTATTCTTCTATCTTCATTTTCTGTAAATGTTTTTTCTTTTAGAGGTCTATCAAAAGCTGCGCTTAAATCACGTGCCACACCTCTTATGCTTAAACAGTCACCTCTATTTGCTGTGAGTTCGATTTCTATCAAGTCATCTTCTAAAACCGGGTTTTCACTGACTTCCTGACCTAATGTATATTCGCCTATACTGCTGTCTATTTCAAGAATTCCGTCTGTACAATCTTCTAAAGCAATTTCTTTAGCCGAACATATCATCCCCTCGCTATCAATGCCTCGAAGTTTAACTGGTTTTATTACAAGACCATCGGGCATAACTGCACCGATAGTAGCAACAACTACGTCAAGACCTTTTCGAACATTAGATGCTCCACAGACTATTTGACGGATACTGCTTCCAATATCAACTTGGCAAACATTTAATTTATCAGCATCAGGATGTTTTTCGCATTCCAGCACTCTACCAAAAATAATTTTTTTTGGAATTTTATTGCTTTGTACTCTATCAACTTCAAGTCCAATAGAATTTAAAGTTTTTACCAATTCATCTGTAGAAATACCACTTAAGTCTATCCACTCTTCTAGCCAACTTCTAGTAACTATCATTGAAATTGCTCCAATAATTTAATGTCACCTTCAAATAACGCACGAAGGTCACCAATCTGATGTATAAGCATTGCAAATCTCTCCACACCAAGTCCAAAAGCGTATCCGCTAACATTTTCATATTTAACTGCTTCAAATACGTTAGGATCGACAATACCGCATCCTAATACTTCTAACCAACCTGTTTTAGAACATACTCTACAGCCTTCACCTTTACAAAAAACACATGAAATATCCACTTCTGCTGATGGTTCTGTAAAGGGGAAAAAAGAGGGACGAAAACGAACTTCAACATCACCAAACATATATTTTAAAAAATCTTCTAATATATACTTTAAGTTTGCAAATGAAACTTTTCCCTCTTCATCAACCAATAAGCCCTCTACTTGATGAAACATTGGTGTATGCGTTAAATCGTAATCACGACGAAAAACTGCGCCTGGTGCTATCATACGGATAGGTGGTTTTGTGTTCATCATAGTTCTGATTTGAACCGGAGATGTATGTGTACGCAAAAGCATTTCGTCTTTAAAGTAGAATGTGTCTTGCATATCACGGGCTGGATGGTATTTTGGAAGATTTAGAGCTTCAAAGTTATTAAAATCATCTTCTATCATATTTCCAGTTTTTACGGAAAAATTCATTGCTGAAAAATATTCTACAATCCTATCCATTGTTTCCATAACAGGATGAAGAGCACCAGCTTCTGAACTTGTACTAAAGAGAGAAACATCTATTGCTTCTGCCTTCATAAGTTCTTGTAATTCTAATGTTTGTAATGTTATTTTTCTTGCAGTCAGTTCATTCATTAGTGAACTTTTATGAGTATTTAAATCTTTTGCAAGTTGCGCTTTTTCTTCATTTGATGCACTTTTCATTTTAGCAAATTCTACTGCTAAAACACCTTTTTTTCCGAATATAGATATACGAATTTCTTCGAGTTTTTCTACACTCTGTGCTTCTTTTATCGAATCATACCACTCGTTCAATAGAGTCTCCATTATAAAAAAATATATACCAAAAAAAATATTTATAGGTTTTTTTAAAGTAAGCGATTATAGTCAAATATTGTTTATATGTAGCTTCATATATATTTGTGCTAGAATAAATTATAATTTTATATGTTACAATTACCAAAAAAGGCAGGACTAAATCATGTGTTTATTTTGTAAAATAGTTAATAAAGAAATACCATCTAATATTATCTTAGAAGATGAAGAATTTCTCGCATTTCATGATATTAACCCAAAAGCGCCACTTCATATTTTAGCTATTCCTAAAATTCATGTAGACAGTTTCAATGAAGCTGATGGTGATTTAATGGGAAAAATGAGTACTTTTATTCAAAGAATAGCATCTGAAGTTGATATAGATAAAAGTGGATATCGTGTTATTACTAATGTTGGTAAAAATGGCGGACAAGAAGTACAGCATTTACACTTTCATGTTTTAGGTGGAGCAAAACTTCATTGGGGACATTTTAGTGACGCAGATCCACAAGGTCATTTCTAAGCACTAAAAGGGACTCAATGTTAAAAAGTATATTACTTATTACAACTATATCATCTGCATTATTAGCTCAAACAGCAAGTGAGTTTAGTAATCAGCAGATGCAAAGCTTCAATGAACAAAAAAAAGAATTTGGTGTTTATAAAAAAACTCAAGAAGAGGAGTTTGCCTCTTACCAAGAGTCTCAAATGAAAACTTTTAATGCGTATAAAAAAGAAATTGGGGCTATTTGGGAAGACCCAAAAATGTCTACAAAAAAAACGTGGGTAGCGTATACTCCAGATAAAAAGACCAGAACAGATGTAGACTTTGAAAAAGAAATAATTACGGTTGAGACAATAGCAACTTCACCCCAAGATGCAAAAAATAAACTAAAATTAGCACTTGCCAAAGTTGTAACAATTGACACTAAAACAGTTCAAGAGACAGACCCCTTGGAAAAAGAGTTGGCGAAAATTCAAAAGCCTGCCGATGTTGTAGATTCGAAAGTTAAAGCAGAACCCATTCTTTCAAACGTTATTTTTAAGACTCCGCCTACAAAGCAAAGTGTTGTTAGCTATGTAAATGAAAATGTTTCAGATGCAACAATCAAAGAGACTGATTCAAATAAAATCAAGCATGCTAAAGTTTACAGTGTGTCAGTACAAATGCCTAAAGATGCTATGCTAAAAAGATCTAAAATGTACTATGATAAAGTTAAAAAGCATGCACAAGAACAAAGACTTCCTATGCCTTTGGTATTTGCGATTATGCATTCAGAGAGTAATTTTAACCCAAGAGCAAGATCTCATATACCGGCATACGGCTTGATGCAGATTGTTCCTAAAAGTGCCGGTATTGATTCATATAATTATTTATATAAAGAGAAAAAACTGGTAACCGGAAGTTATTTATATGACAGTACAAACAATATAACTATGGGTACCGCCTACTTACACATTCTATATTACAGTTACTTAAAAAAGATAAAAAATCCAGATAGCAGACTCTACTGTACTATTGCCGCTTACAATACTGGGTCTGGAAATATTGCATGGGCTTTTAATAAAAATAAAGACTTATCGTACAAAAATAAATTGAGTATGGCTAATGCAGCTGATAATATAAATGCGCTCACACCAGAACAAGTCTATGACAAACTCCTTAGAGATTTAAAATATGATGAACCAAAAAACTATCTGAAAAAAGTTTCTAAACGTATGAGTGCATATCACAAAGTTTATGGAAGTTAAAAGCATTTTCAACTACCAATTCTAAAGGCTAAAAAAAGCTTTTAGAATTTTCATCCCACTCTATTTTTATCAGCAGAGATCTCATTTCATATGCTATTATAATTAATATTCCACATGCCACCAGTACTGTCGCCATTGTTAACATAATGTCTCCTTTATTTGTATATACTATATTATAAATGTAAAAAATGTAAAAATCATGGCAGTTTGTCATAAATTTAGATTTAAAAAAAAAATTATCATTTATATTTTTGCTTAATCAAATAAGTAGTTGACTACCATCGCTTATGAATAAAAATTTACAAGATGTTTTTCATTACCATGAAGAAACAAAACACTCACAACTTAGATATGCCAAGTCTTTAGGCTATATGGACTGGGCCAATCAGCCAAATCCCTACAGAACGTATAAAGGAGCAGTAAATATCTCTTTGCCTTTAGCTACAGAGTATCCGACTCCTCCATATAGTTTGATATTTAGTAATGAAGTTCCGGCGGCTCCACTACTAATAAACTCCATTTCTCAGTTTTTACAATTTTCCATGGGGATATCTGCTATAAAATCAAATGGAGTTGATGATTGGGACTTACGATGTAATGCTTCTAGCGGAAATTTGCACCCGAGCGAGGCCTATATTATTTTGCCACCGATTGAGGGAATTGACACTAAAACAACCATCTCTCACTATTTGCCTAAAACGCACTCTCTTGAAGCTTTAACATCTTTTGATTCTGGCATGTGGAAAACACTTCCAAAGAACTCATTTTTTGTCGCGATAAGTTCCTTAGTCTATAGAGAAGTTTGGAAATATGGAGAGAGAGCCTTCAGATATACGCAATTAGATGCCGGTCACGCTCTTCGTTCCATGCAGGTTAGTGCAAAGGTATTAGGATGGAAATACAGAGTCTTAAATGATATTAGTGATGCGGATATAGCACAACTTCTTGGCTTAAATCAGAAAATTCGTTTTAATGAAAAAGAAGATGAGATTCCTGATATGTTATTATTGATTACTACAGATGAGTTTAATGAGAAGATAGATTATTCTGAATTACTAAACCATGTAAAGCACACTTACAATTCAGTGGCAAATCATATAGCCTACAACTACCAAGAATGGCCTTTGATTACACAGATAGAAGAAGCTACATTTTCATCTCACACAAGGCTTAAAGAGTTGCCTTATGCCATTACAACAAGAGAACCTAGCTTAGAGTCAAAAAAGGTAATCCTTAGCAGAAGAAGTGCTCAGATGATGGACAAAGAGCATCCTGAGATAAGTTATGAAAACTTTATGACATTAATAAACTCAAGTAAAGAGAGTTTTAATGGTTTTGTTAATGCAGTAAACCTAGTTATATTCGTTCATAATGTTACTGGACTAAAGCAAGGGCTATATATCTTGATTAGAAATCAAGAGCATAAAAATCAGCTTATGGACTTGATGAACGACTCTTTTTTATGGCAAAGTGTTGAGGAAGACTTATACGCTTTAAAATATGATAACTATAAAATAGCAGCTAAGAACATATCTTGTAATCAGGATATTGCAAGTGATGGAGCTTTTAGTTTAGGAATGCTGAGCTCTTTTAGCGATGAACTCCTAGAACATGGAGCGCATAGATATAAAGAGCTTTATTGGGAGTGTGGTGCTATTGGACAACAGCTTTATTTAGA
>JAGXIA010000071.1 GCA_024635885.1 Helicobacteraceae bacterium
ATGGTGTCCTGTGATGGATTCGAACCATCGGCCACATCATTAAAAGTGACGTGCTCTACCAGCTGAGCTAACAAGACTAAAACAAACATCTCTGTTTGTGGACGGGAATTATAGGCAAATAGATAGACTATGTCAAGAATAAACAAGCTAAATTTATAATCTTTATAAAATTCATCATAAATACTCATAAAATGTTGTTTTTCGGTTGAAATATACACGATAAATTACAATAGTTTTAATATGTTTTTGTCTGCATGTGTGTAATGAATATATGAAGTTTTTACTTCGTGTTTATCTAAATTTCTTAGAAGATGTTAAAACTTAGTCGTATCTTAATATGAGATTAAATATTTTTCAACTAGAATAACTAGTTATATTAAAGGAAGTGAAATGCAAAAACTGATTTCGTTGTTTACAATATCTGCTGTAGTTTTATTTTTTACAGCTTGTGGGGGTGGACCAAAAATAGTTATTCCATCATATACAGCTCCTAAAGAAGCTTCAAAACTAAGTAAAATAAAAACAAAAGATGAGTTTATATCAAAAGGGGCATATTTAGCGGTATGGCTTAATCCTGATGTAAAAAATGCAAAAGAGACTAACCGTAAGTTAGAATCAATGCTGATAGACAGTGTAAAAGCTAAACTTACAGAGACTAACTTTGTAACAATCGATCCTCTGGGTTCGGATGGTGATGTTGCTCTAAGTATGAAAATTTCAAACTATGAGTATGAAAACCTTGGCGAGAAAATCAGTATTGCTTTGGAAGTGACTTTTATCATTTCTCGTGGAAGTGATGAGTTCCTGGTTAAGAAGTACAGCGATAGAAAAAACCGTCAATCTAAAGACACAAGTAGATTGCCAAGCGAGAATGAATTAGCATCGCAAGCGGTATCAAATGTAGTAAAATATTTTATATCAGATATTTCTCCACTTAAAACAAACCAGCTTCGTGAGTTTAAATCTCTGCCAAATGACTTGAATTATGTGCTTTCATATGCCATGCGTAAAAACTATAAGGGTGCTATAAAACTTATGGAAAATTATAAAGGTGAAAAAAATCTTAATTATCATTATGATTTAGCTATTTTGTATGAAGCCGAAGCAAGCATAACTGAAGATATGAAACTTTTAGACTTAGCACAAAGCCATTATGAGCAAGCGATGAATTTAGGTGGCTTTAATGATGAACTGATAGTAAGTGCAAAGGCAAGATTTGATAATTTTTATTATCTTTTAAGTAAGACAAAAAAACAAGACAAAGCGAACCAGGCACTTCGAAATGACAGAAATTCATTGACTGGCAGTTCTGCAAGTGAGTACGAGTAGTAAAGATTAGTAGGTTTTAAAAGTAAATGGCGGGTACTGTTTGCTCTTGATAAACAGAGTCTTGAATCAAAAGGGGAAGATATGACAATAAGTAAAAAATTAGTTTTAAATGTAGTTGCAACTGCAATCGCTGCATTTGCAATGACAGGATGTAGTACACTACAAGAAAGTTTCGCTTCACAAATGGAAGTTCCAACTTTAGAAAACCAGGCAAATCGTGTTGCTATTGGAATGACTATAATAAGAGAAAATAACATAATGGCGTTTAAATTACCAATTTCCGCAGATGCAAAATGGCCGGCAATGGTTGTTAAAGATATAAATGACTCTGAGAAGAAATTTATAGACAATGTACTTATGCAAGGGCCATACTTCTCAACGGTTCACTACACTAAACCTATTCAAAGAAAAATGCTTGGCACTGGGGCACTTATGAACCAACTAGGTGATTATGGAAATATTGCGGCGCAACTTTTAGACCAGACTGTAACTCCTCTTACATATAGAGCAATTCAAAAAATTACTATTTTCTATGGTGTGAAGAAAGAAAACTGGCCAAATGTATTTAACTATGATGGTTCACTGAGTAACTTCTTAGACTTTAAAGATGGTAAAATGCAAGATATAGACTCTCCAACAGGTGATGTTTATAATACTCTAGGTGCAGCGGTAATAGCTTTAGCTCCGGTAAATATGCAAAAAGATTTAGCTTCAGCAAATGAAGAGATGCTTCAAGGATTTGCAGAAGTTGCAGAAATTCAGGCAACAAAAGGTGAGTTAGAGACTAAGTTAAAAGTGAATATGGTAAAAAGTAATGATAAAGATAGATATGCTGGTTTTGCTCCATTAACAAAAAAAGAAAAACTTGAGATTGAAAATGATATTGCTACAACAGAAGCTATGATCAAAGAAAAAGAATCAATCGCTAACGAAAAAGAAGCAATTTATTTTGAGTTGTTAGACCAGGCAGTTATTGCACTTGAAGCTGATATAAATGTTGATGATGAGAACTATGTTAAGTTAGCTAAAAATGTAAATTTAGTAGCTAATGAAATTCAGGTTTCTTCTACTGAGGCATATACGTCTTTTAGTTTAGCATTAGGAAATATTACAGCAAATAATGTTGTTCTAAAGTTCCCAAAAGAGCTTGAAAGTTTAGTAGTAGCTAAAGCTTCCATTCCATTGAATTTACAGTCTAAATATAATGAAAGAGTTGCAAGACTTGTTAAAAATGCAGTCTATCTTTTACCAAATATTTTTATTGGTACATACTATGCAAATAAGCAGTCTAACTTAGCTGAAAAATATGAGAGTGTTACAAAGATAATTTTACTTGCTTATGAAGTAAAAACACAACAAGAAGCAGAAGCTAAAAAAGCGGCAAAAGAAGCAGCTGCAGCAGCAAGAGCAGCAAACGGTAAATAAGATACTCAGAGAACATTAAAAGGATGCTTATGTATATTAAAACAGTCTTTATTTTTTTAGCGCTAACTTTTTTTAGCGCATGTGGAGTTTCGGCTTCACCATCAAACCTCAATTCCAGTGCGAGTAATGAATGGATGAATAATCCGCCATCAGATACTGCTAAATATTTTTATGCAGTTGGATATGGGGCGACTCAAAAAGATGCAAAGAGTGATGCCTTAGCAACTATTAGTGCAAAGATTTCCGTAGATGTAGCATCTAACTTCAGCTCTTCAGTTACTGCAAGCAGACAGAGCGACAATGAAGAGGTACTCTCAACTACAAAAAATGAAGTTGTAAGCAAGAGTAAAAATATTGAATATACTGATGTTAAAGTTGAAGAAAGCTTCAATGACGGTAAGCAGTGGATTCTTTTAGTTGAGGTAGATAGAGCTATTTTAACAGCAACTTATGAGAGAAAACTTGAAAAAGTAGACTCTCAGTTAAAAGCAGAATGGGCGGTATTTAAAAAGGCAGGTCTGTTTGAAAAGTTAAAACTTACTCCTACTATTGAAAAATATTTAAAAGAGACAGATACATTCTTTCCTCTTTTACATGCCCTAAATGTAAATTATGATGATTCCCAATATACTAAAAGATATTTAAATTATACTAAAGAGATGAGACAAGCAAAAAATGAACTTATTTTTAAAATAAAAGCAGACAAAAACTCAGAATCTTTAGCTTCGGTAATCCGTAATGCTTTAAGTGAAGAGAATGCAACTTTCAGTAATTCAAATTACAATGTCTTAATCGATATTACAACTCATGCTAAAAAAAGAAATGTTAAATCAACAAATGAAACTTTTAATCAACTTACAATTGCTCTTAGAAAGACTGTAATCAAAGCAACTGACAAAAATGGGAATGTTGTTTCTAATGTAGTCTATAAAACTAAAGCAGGTTCATCTGAAGGTTTTGAAGATGCAATTCAGAGAACTGCAAAATATGAAAAGAAAATATCAGAAATAGGGATAATATCTTTTATTACAGGTAACTAATATGGTGTTGAGTAATAAACATAAAATATTTTTATTTTCTAACTTATTGGCAGTGATAGTTTTTACAAGTGCCTGTTCTACAAAAATAAATGTGAGAGCATTAGAACCTGCCCAGGTTGATAAAGCCTCTCTAACAAAAAAAATTACTGTGGCATCATTTAAAAATGACACAGTGGGTCTCTCAGGTAAAATAGAAGCAAATCTCGCGAATGAGTTTATAGATGATAAACAGTATTTTACTATAGTAAACAGAAGTGATTTTGATAAAGTAATAAAAGAACAGAAAATTCAAAATAGTGGTTTAATTGAAGTCTCGACTGCAGTAGAAGTTGGTAGTTTAATTGGTGCGCAAGCAATAATTTCGGCTGATGTAGGTCAAGTCACATCTGCTGATTCATATTATTATGAAAAACGGACCAAGTGTGCAGATAAAAAATGCAAAGAGATAATTGAGTACAAAGTACAGTGTCTAAATCGTACTGTTGGTTTGTCGGCAGAACTGCGCATGGTAGATGTCAGTCGAGGTGATATTATATTTGCTGACACGATTAGCAAGGTGTCAAAACATAATCACTGTTCAGACGATTCTCGCGCTATACCATCTAAAGAAATGGCTTCGCAAAGTTTAGCGAGTGCAATTGCAAACAGTTTTACGTACAAACTCACACCTCATTATCGTTATTTTGAGGTAGTATTGTTAGAAAACCCAGACTTAGATTATACATCTGAACAAGAAAAACTGCTCGAGGTATCTTTAGAGTATATAAAGCAGAAAAGATATGATAAAGCAGAAGTATTTCTTACGGATTTAATCGACTCAACAAATCAAAAAAGTTATGTGCCTTTTTATAATCTGGGTGTCATAAAAGAGGTTCAAGGCAACTACAGTGACGCACAAAATTTTTATAAATTTGCGGACGATCTGATGCTAGAACCTGTTGAAGAGATATGTATCGCCCATGTCAGAATTCAGGACATCATAGAAAAAGATAAAAAAACAAAACAACAATTAGGAAGGTAGAATATATGCATAATGTGAGATCACTTCTACCTACGCTTCTTTTGAGTTTAGTGTTTTTATCGGCTTGTTCAAGTTCTAAGCAAAATATAGCTACTCCAAAGAAAACAATTCCATCTTGGTATTTAAATACGCCTTTGAGCACGTCTACAATGCTTTATGCGACTGGTGAAGGAAAAAATAGAGACGA
>JAGXIA010000072.1 GCA_024635885.1 Helicobacteraceae bacterium
GTAGCTCCATGGAGAGGCTTCCCTACTGGTGGTTATACTCGTGCAATGGCACAATATAACTGGTATGCAAATACTAAGACTACTGCTGCAGAAGTTAATTATGACTTTGGAAAAGCTGGTTTAATTCCAGGATTTAGTGCTTTAGCTCGTTATGCAATGCAAGACTTTGATGAAGACAAACAAGCTGCCGGAGTTCAAGCAGATAGTAATATCTTACATATGGATTTTCGTCAAAATATAGCAAAAGGCTTATATGCAAAACTTCGCGTTGGATTAGTTAGTGCTGATGACCGTGTAAATGGTAGTGATAAAGATTCATACAACGAATACCGTTTCGAATTAAACTACTTATTCTAAGAAGTAAGTTAGTGTAGCAATGAGGGCTTACTCCCTCATGCGTATTATCAATGTAAAAAGGTCTTGCTTTGAAATTACTTCTGCTAAATGTATTATTTTTTCATTTTCTCCTTGGCTATGACTATACTCTTAAGCCTGAAAAAGTTAATGCTACTACATATTGCTTTTTTGGGTTAGCAGAAGCGATGGACGAGCATAACAATGGTAACATGGTGAATTCCTGTTATGTTAATATGGGGAGCAGCTATCTTGTGATAGATAGTGGTCCTACATACCTGTTTGCACAACAGGCCTATACAAAAATGAAAGAGATTAAAGCCTTACCTATCTCTTTCGTTATCAATACTCACACTCATGATGACCACTGGTTGGGAAATGCTTACTATAAAGAGTTAGGCATAGAAATTATCGGTTCAAAAGAGTTTAAAAATGAACCAAAAGTTCAACAGACTAGAATGCAAAAGCGCGTTAGCAAAGAAGCTTACGAAGGCACTACACAAGTCTTCCCGAATGAATTTGTAGATAGTGAGAAAACTTTAGAACTAGATGGTAAAAAAGTTTATATAAAAAGTGTAAATAAAAAAGCTCATTCTAAGAGTGATCTTTTCATTTACATACCACAGTACTCAACTGTTTTTGCAGGAGACTTGGTTTTTAATGAGAGAATTCCTTCTCTAAGAGACGGAAATATAAAAAACTGGATAGAAGCCTTAGAGACAATAAAATCTATGGATATACAGTATATAATAGGCGGACATGGAAAGTTAGTAGATAAACATTCAGTTGATGCTACATATAAATATTTAACTGAGTTACTGGAGAATGTTTCCTTAGTTTTAGAAGAGGGTGCAGATATTACGGATACACTTGATAGCGTAAAAATGGAAGATTTTAAAGATTTTAAAATGTATGACACTCTGCATAGACAAAATGTAGAAACAGCATATAGAATGTTGGAATGGGAACAATGAATAAAATAATTTTAGCTATATATTTAGCTTCGTTGTCTTTGTTTGCGCTAGAATTCAAATCATATGACACAGCTTTAATAGAGCAGCAAAAAACAAAAAAACTGATAATGATAAAGGTTGTACGCACTGGATGTCGTTACTGTGAAAATATGGATAAAGAAGTATTTGCAGATAAAGAGATGGCTAAATGGCTGAAAGAAAGATTTATACCGGTACAAATCAATTTAGACGAGGAAGAACTGCCTCTTGGTTTAAAAGTTTCATTTACACCTACATTTTATTTTGTAGACAAAAATAAAAAAATAGTGAAAAAAATACCGGGTGCCTGGAATATAGAAGATTTTAAATCACTAACGGAGACGATAAAATGATGAAATTAATAACTGTTTTAGTTCTACTGGGTTTTTCTGCCTTTGGGGATACTGTATTTGCGGAACCAAAACCGGGTTTTACCAATCAGCGTCAGATTGTATTTTCTATTAATAGTGCAGATGACGTATATATCAATCATGTTTTAAGCACAGCAAACAATGTTTTAAAATTTTATGGACCGGAAAAAGTTCATATGAGAATAATTGCCTATTACCACGGCATAAAAGCACTTCTCAAATCAGAAAAAGATATTGCTATTCGTGTTGATGCATTGATGCAATATGATGTTGAGTTTGTGGCATGTGGAAATACTATGAAAACTAAAAACATTAAAGAAGAAGATCTGATTGAGGGTGTTGAAATTGTTACAGCCGGCATAGTTGAGATGGTAGAAAGAGTGCAAGATGGTTGGGTAAATATAGTCCCATAAACTGTAATTCTCGTTTTGAATGAGAATCTAAAATTAAGGAAATAAGATGAAAAAAATAATAGTTCTAGTTGTGGCACTTTTGAGTGCAGTATCATTATATGCACAAGGTGATTTACATATATTTGACGTAGATAATAAAAAAGGCTCAATAACTCCACAAGTAATTGAAGCGGCATTCGCAAAAAACGGTTTTTCTATAGGACTTAACAGTGATATGATTACTCCGTTTAAAAAACAGTTTCAAAAGACAGACTTCAAAATATTTACATTACTAACTGTTTATCATAAAAAGTTAGCGCATGACTTGGTAAATGCATTTCCACATGCCGGAGTATTTACTCCTATGGGTGTTGGAATTTACCAGAATTTAAATGAAGACACATTGCATGTCTCTGTTCTAACTTCAGATGCACAGGCAAAAATTCTTGGCATGAATGATAAAAAAATATTAAAAAGCATAGAAGATGATGTTTTAAAAGTTTTAAAAAATGTTTTACCAAATGCAAAGCACAGTTATAGTGCAGACAGTTTAAAAGAAAACAGAAATCTTGTAACTTTCTATGAGCTCGATTTAAATGGCGAAAACTGGCAAGATATAAAAGAAGACTTTGAGATGAGCTTGGAAATGGGCTTTGATCCTTATGGATTTGTTATGCCTGCTTTTTTAAACTTGAATGAAGAGCTAACGAAATATGGAACTACTGAGAGTAAATATGATTTTTATGATACTTATTCAATCTGTAAACTAAAAGTTATACATACAGTTGCACAAACAAGACCTGAAGCAGCAGCATTCGCACCATGTACAACTATGGTCTACAAGAAAAAAGACGAAGATAAGATTGTTGTTGGATTCCCTGCTGTGTATAACTGGATGAGCAGTGCTTTAGTTCAAGACAAAGAAGCACTTAAAGTTTTAATGAAAGCTCAAAAAGATTTTGAGTCTGTCTTAAAAAATATTACGGAGTAAACATGAAAACATTACTCATTATTCTAGCAATGATTGGACTTTTAAATGCGCAAGAGGGCATTAAAAAAGTAGTTTTTGACTTGACAACGGGTGATGTAAAAACCTTAGAGAAAAAGCTTCTCTCGGGTATTGCATCTCAAAAAACTTATTATGAAAGTAAATTTGAAGAGCTTGAAGTTTCAGTAGTGATTCATGGAGATGCTTATAAGTTTTTCATTAATGACGTAGCTGCATCGCCTTTTAAAGATGATAAAAAGTTAGTAGCTGCACAACCTGACTTAAGCGAAAGAATAAGTTCAATGTCTGACATATATAAGGTTGAATTTTTAATATGCGAAGTAGGCATGAAAAATTTAAAAATTGAGCAATCAACACTTTATGATTTTGTAAAAGTAATTCCAAATTCAACTATCGGGCTGATCGACAAACAGAATGAGGGTTCTGCTTATATACCGATTAGATAAAAATATAACAATAATTTCAGTAATAAATAAGAGTATCTAAAATTCCATCTCAATTTTTAGACAATTAAACGATACTCTTTACAAAGCATTTAAAGATATTTCTATGTTCTTTTAAATAGATAAGATATTCGGGGTGCCACTGAACTCCTATTAAAAATGGGTAATCTTTTTTTTCTATAGCTTGTATTATTCTGTCATCTATTGCAGAAACTTTTAAATCTTTACCTACTTTTTTTATAGTTTGATTATGTATACTGTTTACAACAATCTCCTTATTTTGAACTATTGTAAAGAGTTTTGAAAACTTTTTTATATGTGTCTTTTTTATAGGAAAAATAGAATTTTTATGTATTATGTACTCATCAAGATCTAAGATTGTAGGATGCAAATTACCTTTAAAATAAATATTTATAAGTTGTGCCCCTCTGCAAATACCTAAAATAGGAATCTTTTTTTTATAAGCTTTATCTATCATTTTAAGTTCAAAATAATCTCTTTTCTTATCCAGCGAAGTATTATGGGCATCTTTATTAGCACCGTAAAGTGTAGGGTCAATATCATTTCCACCACTCAACAGTAATGCATCAAGTTCTTCAAAATCTATATTATTCATAGAAGGTCTTAGCCTAACCCAGTTTACTTTTTGTATATATAAATTCAAACGTATGAAAAAATAAGCAAAAATATTGCCACGGTCAGGAAGACATACGCCAACTAATTGCTTTTTATCCATTCTTCTATCCTTCTGTGCCAACTTTGAAAATTTACAAAATTGTTTAAATTTATTAAATATTCTTTTGATAAATATTTTAATGAGCTTTCATTATTTACCAAGTTCTCAACTAAAATCCATCTATTCCATTCATCTGCTATTTCCCAAGTACTATCTCCTACCATAGAATTTGATAACCTGTAATGAAATGCAGGACGTGGCTTTATCTTTTCATCGGGCAGCTTCTGTCTAACTCTTTTCTCATCTATAAATGCCAACATTGGAAGTAAATCCAATGAACGGTTTCTTGTGGGGTTGAATTGAATATAGTCTTCAATAAGTTCGTTGATATTTGGTTTATATTTTTCATCCAAAATGTGTATCATATAATCACTTTTGAAATTATCGATATAAGGCGTTATTTTTCTAGCTAAATCAACATTAGCATCTTTATTTATATAGTCCTGTAAAATCATATAAGCTTTGATGTATGATAACAAACTTTCAACTTTCAAAGATACGGCTTCAATATTTATATGTAATCCAAAAGCATTGTAAAATCTTTCTTTTGTTCCAAAAGCTTTATTTTGATTGAGTTTTTCTACAATACTGTTAATTATTCCCATATCATTCATAGGTAGAGGGGGTGTGCTTATCTCATATGGAACTATATCTTTTGATAAAAAGCCTATAATATCTTCCATTTTATCAATGCTGTTTTCATCTATATCTACACTGACTTCTTCAAAAAAATCTTTTAAACTATTTTTCAACTTTTGTTTTGTTAAGAGTTCAAAATCAAGCTCTAATGTGAAGTCCCCATATTTTGAGCCTAATTTATATAAAAAATTGTTTTTCTTTTTAACTTCAAAATCAAAGTTTTGTTGTAATATTTGAAGTATATCTTCAATTTCTACATTTGAAAACTCTAGTTCAAAACCAACCTTTCTTATCTCATTTTTTTCATTTTTCATTTTTAAAGGCATAATAAAATTATCCATAGTAATCCTTTTAAAATTTTTTCCAAAGCAACTAGCATATTGGTGAATATATTAACTGCATCTATAAAATTAAGCTAAATATAGCGGTGTATTTTACATCCATTTGTCTTTCTCAGAATAAACCGACTTGGCATTAACTTGATAAATAGTATAGTCTAAATTTTGTACTTTATCATGGTCTAAATTAAATACTGCTGCTGTGAGTTTATTTCCATAAACGCATCCGGTATCAATCCCTAATGCATTTGTGTTCTCTTTTACTTCTTTAAAGGGCTGATGACCATATACAATAAAGCCAGATACTCCCTCATAAACATCTGCCCAAAAATACTATATTAATTCTTTGCTATAAGGGCCTTTGTTGATAATATCACCCAATCTTGGTCTAATTTTTTGACGCAGTTCTATAAACTCATCTAAGCATCTGTGAATATCTCCATAAGCAATTAAGCGTTTAGGAAAAACTCCAAAAAATTTTCTGAAAAACTCAAACATTTAAACCCTTATAAAATAATGGATTTATCATAACACGCATATAATTCTAGTAGATTATATATAATATAATAGCACTAATTATAACATTTTTAAGAAATATCACAAATTTTAAATATTTATTTAGCAAGTTAAAATAGATCTCTTAGTTTGAATTTTTGTTAGGGTAGAGTGATTAAATTTAAAAGTTTGTGTTTAAGGGGAATTGAATTGTAATGGCTCCGGATACTGGATTCGAACCAGTGACCAAGTGATTAACAGTCACCTACTCTACCGCTGAGCTAATCCGGATTATTTATTGAGCCGAAATTATACTTTATGAGCCTTCAAAAGTCAAGCTGTTTAGGCTACTTTATGCGTTTTCTTTTGACATTGGCATGTGGAATTAAAAATTCCAGATTTCCGACTACTCTTTTTACGATTTGCTCTTCTTTTATGAGTATATTGAGCCTGGATTTACTCTCTTCATCAAACAGTAGATTTATATCTTCCATCGTTAGAGGTCTTTTGTCTAATGTGTTGAGTATGTCTTCATTGCTATAGTAAGCGTTATTTGGTTCTGCATGAATTCTTGATGCTATATGTATTGGCAGTGAGTTGTCAAACATCAAAGAGATGTCGAACAGCTCTTTATAACTTATTCCCATGACAGGATAAGCAGGAGGTCTGTCTATCGTTCCTAAGTCTATTCTTGTGCTGTTTAGAGTCATTAATACTTTGTTCAGTTTAGTAACTTCTTCTTTTGTGTCATTTAAGCCATGCACAAAAAGAATTTCTATGAAAAGTTTCCCTTTATAAACTTTACTGAACTCTTGCACTCTTTGTACTACTTCTTCAATTTTTATGCTCTCATGCGGTCTGTCTATCTTTTTAAAGATATCACTGCTGATTGCATCTAAAGACAGTTTTACCTGGTCTAGTTGTAAGAGAGTCTCGAAAACTTTTTTATCAACTAAGGCAGCACTGTTTGTAAGTATGAGGGTTTGTGTACTGTTTTTAATCTTATCTATTTGATCTATGAGTTCACTTAGATGAGGGTAGAGTGTTGGTTCGCCATTGGCAGTAAGTGTTATGACATCTATTCTTGTGTTTAAGTGATTTTTTAATTCGTTTATAATCTCAGCAACTTCTACAACTTGTGTTTGTGCCTCTACTGTTGCCATTGGGGCAAGCTCACAGTATAGGCAGTCAAAATTACATTGTTTACTGAAAGGGGAGAGATCAATTCCCAAAGATGTGCCGAAGCGACGAGAATTTATTGGTCCGAATATTATGTTCATAAGTTATTTCCACATAGTAAGAGAGATAGTTCCACATGCCAAGAAGTCTTGGCATGTGGAAATGATAAAGGTATTAGATTTTTCCGCTTACTCTATGACACTCATTTATAAAGTGTATTGCATTTTCAACCGGCACATCAGGAAGGATTCCATGACCAAGATTGAAAATATGGCGTTTGCCTTGCATAGTCTCTTGAATAATTTCTACACATTTTGTAGTAGCTTCTTTAGAATAGAGTCTGCATGGTTCCATATTTCCTTGAAGAACATATTTGTCACCAAGTTTTTCTTTTGCTAAAGACATTGGAGTTGCCCAGTCAACACCGAATACATCAAAGTTTCCGTACACTTTATCTAAAAATGCAGGAATTCCTTTTGGAAACATGATGATAGGAATATTTGGATATTTTTCTTTTAGATAATCAGCTATTTCAACCATATATTTCCAAGAAAACTCATCATACATTCCCGGCTCGATTGCTGCTGCCCATGAATCAAAGATCTGAACTACATCTATTCCGGCTTCTATTTGTTTTTCCATATAGAATTTTACAACTTCTGTTACTTTTGCAAGTATCTTGTGCAAAAGGGCAGGGTTTGAATACATCATCTTTTTACAAATATTGTATGTTTTTGTCCCTTGACCTTCTATCATATAAGTTGCTAATGTCCATGGAGCACCGGCAAAACCAATAAGAGCTTTGTCTTCTGGCAGTTCTTGCTTGATTAATTTAATAGTGTCATACACATAGGTTAATCTAGATGCCGCTTCTTCTCCGCCAATAAGTCTGTCTAAGTCAGCTTCAGTTGCAACAGGGTCATTAAACCTTGGTCCAGAACCTGGTATAAACTCTAAATCCATACCCATTTCATCTGGAATCACCAAGATGTCACTAAAAAGTATAGCAGCATCAACCCCAACAATATCAACGGGTTGAAGGGTTACTTCACAGGCTTTTTTAGGGTCGTGACAAAGGTTTAAGAAGTTGCCGGCTTGCGCGCGTACAGCTTTATACTCTGGAAGATAACGACCAGCTTGTCTCATCATCCAGACCGGAGTGTACGGAGTCTCTTTACCAAGACATGCATCTACAAATATTTTACTCATTTTTATACCTTTGTTATATAATTTTAATCTCTGACTTAAGTGACCATAGCGGTCTAAGCGTAGTAAAAGGAATTACTTCCTTTTACGGACTAATTAATGACTCTTTCCAACTTTACTTAAGTAGTAAAGTCCAACTGCAACTGCTGTAATAGAAAGAGCAAGATAAAGTAAGTCAAGTGCGCCAACATAGTTGGTATGTCCTACTTTTTGAAAAAATCCAACAACTAGAACCATTACGATTACTTTTGAGATTTTATCTTTTAACTGGTCAAGAGAGTGAATAGCTAAAAGCTGGTTCTCTTCTCCATTTTCATCTTTTGCTACGTCAATATCTGAGATAAAAAGCTCATACAGACCAAAAGAGAAAAGTAGCATAACTACACCGATTAAGTACAGATCAACCGCACCTATTATTCCGCCGACAACATCTTCATGAAAGTTTTCTGGATGCGCATGTGTAATATATGTATTCAAAACAAACTTCGCAGTGGCATATACATCAACGCTGGCTACTATAAATAAAATTACAGCACCGATAAGACCGAAAATAACAGCAAGCACTATAATAAATCTTGAGCTCCAAAGAGTATTTTCAAATATTCTTTCTAACATCTATTTTTCGCCTTCCATTTCTACCCATTTTTGAGCAATACGAACAGCATTTGTAGCAGCACCAACTCTTAAATTGTCAGCAACAACAAATAAATGAAGCATATTCTTTTTGTATGTATCATTTCTAATGCGACCGATAAAAGTCTGGTTCATCTCAACACAAGTTGCCGGCATAGGGTATAAACTCTCTGAAGGCTTGTCAAGAATTACTATGTTTTGAGCACGTGCTAAAATATCTCTAGCTTCATTAGCATCTACATCAGATTCAAAAGTAAGAGTTAATGCTTCTGAATGACCGCGTAGAACCGGCACACGGACACATGTAGCACTTACTTCAATGGTTCTATGCATAATCTTACTCGTTTCATTTACCATTTTCATCTCTTCTTTAGTGTATCCATTTTCCATAAATACATCAATTTGAGGAATGATATTCAGAGCAATTTGATGAGGGAATTTTTTATGCTCTGAGTCGCTAAGTTTAAAAGCAAAGAAGTCTTGCATTTGGGTAACTAACTCTTCCATTGCACTTTTTCCACCGCCAGAAGTAGCTTGGTAAGTAGAAACATCGACTCTTATTAAGCCATATGCATCATCTAAAGGTTTTAAAGCTTGAACCATTTGGATAGTTGAACAGTTAGGATTAGCAATAATTCCAGTATCTTTCCATTTAGAAATATCTTCAGGGTTTACTTCAGGAACAACCAAAGGAACTCTGTCATCCATTCTATAGTGTGAAGTGTTGTCAATAACAACAGCTCCGGCTTGAACTGCAAAAGGTGCAAAAGTAGCTGATACATCACCGCCTGCACTAAAGAGAGCTATGTCTATCTCTTCTTCTTCAAAAATAGTGTTTGTTAATTCTTGAATAGGGATTTCTTTGCCATTAAACTCTACACTTTTTCCAAGGCTTCTTGAACTTGCTAAAGGAACTAGCTTATTTAATGGGAAGTCTATTTCTTCTAAAACTGCTAAAATTTCTTCACCAACAGCGCCATTTGCTCCAACTACTGCTATATTGTACTTTTTTGTCATCTCTGTCTCCCTTATATATTGTATGTTTTAATTTTTTTGTTTAAATTTATTTTACTCATGCCTAAAACTTTTGATGCTTTGTCAACATCGCCATCTTGAGAACTTAAAACTTCTGAGATAAGTTCTCTTTCCATAGTTTCAATACTTTTAGATTCTTTAAGTCCACGTGACTCTAAAAACAGAGCTTCAGGACTTATATCATCACTGTCACTCAGTATTGTAGCTCTCTCAACAACAGAGATTAATTCTCTGATATTGCCAGGCCAGGTATACTGCAGTAACTGTTCTTTTGCTTCTTTTGTAAAATGTTTTTCTTTAAAATCGTATTTTATACAGTTTTGTTGCAGAATTTTATCTGCAATTTGCAAAATTTCATCTTTTCTTTCACTTAAAGATGGAATATTTAAGGGGATTGTATTTAAGCGGTAGTATAAATCTTCCCTAAATTCTCCATCTTTTATTTTTGTTAATAAATTTGCATTGGTTGCAGATACTACTCTTATATCTATTTTAGTTGTTTTTGAAGAACCTAGTCTTCTTACTTCTTTTTCTTGCAAAGCACGAAGCAGTTTTGCCTGTACGCCATAAGGCATCTCCCCAATCTCATCTAAAAAGAGTGTCCCGCCATTAGCTAATTCAAACTGTCCGGCTTTTGTTTCATTAGCATCTGTAAAAGCACCTTTTTCAAATCCAAAGAGTTCACTCTCTATTAAGCTCTCCGGTATAGCTGCCATGTTAATAGCTATAAAAGGCTTTTTAGCTCGAGGTGAATTATCATGTATATAAGTTGCAAAGAGTTCTTTTCCTACACCGCTTTGACCAAGAAGTAAAATGCTGGCATCAGTTCTTGCTGCCTTATTTGCTATATTTAAAGCTGACTCAAGTGCTTTAGATGTTCCTAAAAAGCCATTGACAGATTTTTCTGTTTGAGGTTTTACAGATATTTTTTTCTTAGCCTTTTGAATTTCGTTTTCTCTTTTAATAGCCGTGACCAATGTATCTACATCAAAAGGCTTGAGTAAAAAGTCTTTAACACCAAGATGAATAGATTCTATAGCTCTTTGAAGTGTTGCATTTCCAGTCATAATTATGACTTCATATTTACCGTTTAAAGTTTTAACAAACTCTATGCCGTCCATTCCAGGCATATTTATATCGGTTATGATTAAATCAAAACTCTCATCGAGAGCCTTCAGTGCATCTTTTGCATTCTTAAATGTTTTTATTTCAAATTCTTGATAATCGCTCATGGCGATTTCAAGAGATTTTCTCATATTGATATCATCTTCGACTATTGCAATTTTCACTGAAAACCTTTATTTTAAAGGTGTGATTCTAGCGAATTTATCATTAAAATCGACTTTGAAACATGTAGTTTTAAGTGTCAAAATTATCGTTGATTTATTTATTGAATTTTGGGTAACTTCTTTATGATTTATATGAAAGCCAAGTTTTTGAAGATAATCAATAAACTCTAGTGAGTTTGCAGAGATAATTTTTTTTAAATCATCTTCATTATTGTTTTGTAAAATAAGTTCTTTTTGGGGTTTGCCAACACACTTTTTCATTGCTTTTGCAATGCTTAATGTTTCATTGTAGAGAGTAGCATCTTTTACCACATAGCGATAAGAGATGAGATACTCGTCAGCTTTTAACGTAGATAAACTAAAGAGAAGAAATACTACTGAGCAAATTGAGAGTGAGAAATCAAGATTTCCATCTCTACTTCGCATAGACCCTCTTTGAATGTAGTTTCAACAACATTGGCATTTCTAACCATCGCATTTACTGAAGTACGAACTGTTGAACGCTGTACCATCATGTTTTTGATCAAATCTTGACCTTCAATACGAACACCTTTCACTTTTTCAGCAATAAGTCTGTAAGCATCTGCAGTTGCAGCTCTTTTTGCCAATGCATAAGCTTGAGCAGGAGAAGAAGTGTTCATCGGAGCCACACCTTGACCAGATACGCTGATGCGAATGTCTCGTTGCTCAGTCAATACTTCTTGAACAACCGGCTGAGCTGCGACTTGAACTTCTTTAATAGTTTCAACTTTAGTACATTCAGGACATACAACTGTAATATTTTTAGTTGATTCGTTTAAGCCAGTGTTTGAAGCCATTACCATTTCTTCAGCCATTAAAGAAGAGGCACTTATAAGTGCTACTAAAAGCAGAGAGTATTTCATTTTTATCCCTTTATTGGGTACTTTTAGTTGTACCCAAGATTTAATTGCTTGTTACTAAGCAAGTTTTATTCCAAGTCTAATCCAGTATTTTCAGAATTATCAGAATTTTCAGTATCATCCTCTTCATCCTCTTCTTTCTTTGGACAACGAGAGATACTTGAAACATCATCACCTTTTACTATATATACACCCGAAGTATTTCGGCTAGACTTAGAAATGGTTTGCATATCAACTCGAATCATTTTACCGGCTTTTGTAAGGGCCATCATATCCATAGCTTCATCGACCATGACACAACCAATAATATTTTTACCTGTTTTCGCAGTCATCTTCATTGCAATCACACCTGAACCACCACGGTTTGTAAGACGGTATTCTCCGGCATCAGTTCGTTTACCAATACCTTTTTCTGCAACTATTAGAATTTCCTGCTCGTCGTTTGCAATAATGTTAGCATCAACTACTTCATCTTCAGGATGCTTAAATTTGATACCTCTAACACCACGAGTGCTACGACCCTGCTCACGAGTCTTTTCTATGTCAAATTTAATACATTGTGCAAGTTTTGTTACTATAAACAGATACTTAATACTTCTGTCTGCTATTCTTGCTGTGATTAGAGCATCATCATCATCAAGAACAATAGCTCTTACACCATTATTTCTAACATTAGAGAATTCACTTAAATTTGTACGTTTTACAACACCTTTTTGAGTAAAGAATACAAGACCTTTTTCTTCACTGAAATCAGTTGTCGGAATAATAGAACGGATTTTTTCGTCAGCAACAAGGTTAAGTAGATTTACTACCGCTTTACCTTTAGCAATTCTACTGCCTTCTGGAATACGATAAACTTTTAACCAGTGCAGTTGACCGCGGTCGGTTACAAATAGTAAGGTATCGTGAGTATTACAAGTAAAGAATCTCTCTATAAAATCGTCTTCGTAAGTAGTAACAGCTGTTTTTCCTTTACCGCCACGTTTTTGTTTTTCATAGTTTACTAAAGGAACTCTTTTAATATAACCACGATGAGTAATAGTAACTACCATAGGCTCATTAGGGATTAAGTCTTCTATATCTATGTCGTCGTAGTCATCTTCGATTTCAGTGCGTCTTTCATCAGTGTAAGTAGCAGAGACTTCATCGAACTCTTCACGGATAATACCGTGTAAAATCTCTTCGCTTTTTAGAATTGACTCTAAATACTCGATAAGTGTTACTAATTCAAGAAGTTCATTCTCAATTTTTTCTCTCTCAAGACCTGTTAATTTACCAAGACGCATGTCAACAATGCTTTGAGCCTGTATTATTGAGAAATCAAATTCTGAAACAAGATTGTCTCTAGCATCTTCGATGCTTGAACTTGCTTTAATGGTTTTGATTATCTGATCAATAATATCAAGCGCTTTTTTCAAACCTTCTAAAATATGCGCTCTGGCTTTAGCTTTTTCAAGGTCAAAAATTGTACGACGGATAATAATAGTTTTACGGTGATTTATAAAGTGTTTTAAAATTGTAATAATGCCGAAAATTCTAGGCTCTTGATTTAATATAGATAGCATGATAATACCAAAAGTAGTTTGCATGCTAGTTTGCTTGAAAAGATTGTTTAATACAATTTCACTCATTGCATCACGTTTAAGCTCTATAACAACTCTCATTCCATCACGGTCTGATTCGTCACGGATTTCAGAAACACCGTCAATCATTTTATCTTTAACAAGATTTGCAATATTTTCAATAAGACGTGCTTTGTTTACCTGATATGGAAGTTCATCAATAACAATAACTTCTTTTTTAGCTTTTTGTTCTATATGAGTTTTTGCACGAACCTTTATTCGACCGCGACCTGTTTCATAAGCGTCTGTAATACCTTTTTTACCAAAGATAATACCACCGGTAGGAAAGTCTGGTGCTTTAATATGTTCCATTATCTCCAAAAGTGTAATGTCCGGATTAGCCAATAGTGCTTTTAGTCCATTCATTATCTCTGTAGGATTATGAGGAGGGATATTTGTAGCCATACCAACTGCAATACCAGATGAACCATTTATAAGAAGGTTAGGAACACGAGTAGGCATAACATCCGGCTCTTTTGTAGTACCATCATAGTTTTCTATCATATTAACAGTGTTCTTATCTAAATCTTTTAGAAGTTCACCTGCATATTTTGTCATACGAGCTTCGGTATATCTCATTGCAGCTGCAGAGTCACCATCAACAGAACCAAAGTTACCCTGACCGTCAACAAGTTGCATTCTCATAGAAAAATCTTGAGCCATACGTACAAGTGCATCATATACAGCAGTATCACCGTGTGGATGGTACTGACCAATCACATCACCAACTATACGAGCTGATTTTTTGAACTTTGCACCATGTGAAAGATTTAGTTTGTCCATTGCATAAAGAATTCTTCTATGCACCGGCTTTAATCCATCTCTAACATCTGGTAAAGCACGTCCAACAATTACACTCATAGAGTAATCTAGGTAGCTATTTTGAAGAGTTTCTTCAATGTTTATAGTTTGTATGTCGTCGTTGTTTAGCAAATTGCTCATGTAAAACACCCTAATTATTGAAAATAAAAATTGAATTATAATATCTTAAAATGCCTTAAGCTATATATAAACAGTTATATTTTTACATATTCAATACTTTTGTTCACAATTAACAGATAAAAGCTATTATATGCTATTATATAAAAACAATATATCACTGATTAAAAAGTAAGCAATAAAATGCTTACTAAGTGATAAATAAATTGTTATACTACTTTTCGAAAATAACTCGCAAGAGAACTCAAAGGAATACAAGATGAAGAAATGGTTACAGTTAGCTTTAATGCTTTTACCATCTTTAGCATTAGCCGAAGATGTACCTACACTAGATAGTGGTGATACTGCGTGGATGATGATGTCTGCTGCATTAGTATTGCTAATGACTCCAGCCGGACTTGCATTGTTTTACGCAGGTATGACTCGCTCTAAAAATGTACTTAATACTTACGCAATGGTATTAATGGCATTTACAGTTGCTTTTGTTGTTTGGATTGCTGTTGGTTATTCAATAGCATTTGGTACTGCTGACTCAGCAGGTCTTCAAACTGTTATGGGTGGATTTGGAAATATGTTCCTTGATGGAATTAAATGGACAGATTTAAGCGGAACTTATCCTACATATGTATTTGTGGTATTCCAAGGTACATTCGCAGCTATCACTGTTGCAATTGCTAGTGGTTCTGTTATAGAAAGAATGAAATTCTCAACATGGTTAGTATTTGTAGCTATATGGGTTGCTGCTGTATATGCACCAATTACTCACATGGTATGGGGTGGAGCAGGTGCTTACCTTTTTGATTTAGGTGCTCTTGATTTTGCAGGTGGAACGGTTGTTCATATGAATGGTGGTCTTGCTGGTTTAGTATTAGCATACTTGGTTGGAAAACGTACAGGTTATCCAAAAGTTGCTATGAAACCAATGAGCGTTATGCTTACTGCTTTAGGTGCTGCTCTATTATGGTTTGGTTGGTATGGATTTAACGGTGGATCTGCATTTGGTGCAAATTCAATCGCTGGTTTAGCATATTTAACTACTACTCTTGCAA
>JAGXIA010000073.1 GCA_024635885.1 Helicobacteraceae bacterium
AACGATTCTATCATCTCTTACACATACTAAAACAACTCATTCTTGCTCCGATTAGCTTAAATTTCACATTGCTGATTATAACTAAACATCTTTTACGATAAAATTCAATTAAAATATTTAAAATAAGGTAGTTCACTTGAAATTTTTTATCAATATCTTGTTTCTTGCCTTATTTAGCGGTTCTTTATATGCTTCGACTTATAACCTTGCAGAAATACAAAATGATTTCTATACAAATGTTGCTATTAAACCTCTTTATGAAGAATATTACGGCAAAACTATAGATGAACTTTGCAAAGAGCGAAGTGCAGCATGTTATAACTCTGAGTTGCTTAAAATAATGAAAGACATACCTTTTACAGAAAACTCTTTCATAAAAGAATCACTCGCCCAAAGAAAGAAAAAATTTCATATCAGAAATAATTACTGGAAAAAAGCACAAAAACATCTGGCAAGTAAACAGGATGTTTTTGACTTTTCTCAGTTTATTGCTTTGGTAGACCTATCCAAACAAGTGCTTATTCTAGTTTTGTGGGACAACGATACAAAAACTTTTCATCCGATTGGCTTTGACTTTATCTCGAGTGGCAATATCAATAAAGAAATTAATACAAATACTGGAGAAGACCACTACCTGAAAACACCGAGCGGACTTTTTGCTATACAAAGCGGCTGGCGTTCTGATGGGAAGGTCTTAGATGATAATATTACTATGCCTTACGGTCAAAAGAATACTTATGTATTTTATTTTGGGACGCAAAAAAGTATTCGTTATAACAGCTTTGATAAAAACGGCAAAAAAATCAAAGACACAGATAAATGGAAACTGATTACAGACAAACTGCAGTTAGCTCTTCATGCTCATAAGAGTTCAGCACCTTTAGGACAACCTAATTCACACGGATGCATTCGTATAAGTAAGGAACTGAATCATTTTTTAGACAACAATTTGGTTTTTTTTAAACAACTCTACAATAGCCAAAGGGAGTGGATACATCCATATAATAAAGCACCTAAAGAAGCAAAAAACTATCAATTTGCAGGTAAATATTTGTTCGTTCTCGACAGAATATAAAAAAATAATTATTTAATAGGAAAACTATGCAAGCACTTATTTTAAGCGCTCAACTACATCTTAACAGCCTTCTCAAAGATGCATTTCATCATACCAACAAAGAGAGTGCTGTAGTAATATATGACACTGATTGTACCTTGTCTAAGATTCTTGCAGAGGCATATAAATGCTCTTTACCTGATGCAATTTTTGTAGATTTCAACAAATTTCCGCATGAGGATATACGTAAGATATTAGATTCACTAAAGCCATCAGATTTAGTGGCATTGGTTCAATCAACTAATTTTCGTCTAGATGCCTTTCGTCTAAGAGTCGAATTATTTAAGCGTAAGATAAAAGTGATTGAGCATCCGCATCTTAGCCGTATGACAGATGAAGAAGTGCCATACTATGTTGACTCGCTAGCGTATGACTCTGAGTATTACCGTGGCGTAGGTCGTGCACTTAAAAGTAAAATAGATGCCGCAACATCAGGCACATTAGACAGTGGCGGTGAACTTTTGGTTTATAGCACACCATTTGAGTCAGCAAAACTAAACATCGGAGACTACTCAGAGATGGTAAATATGGGCGGTCAGTTTCCTCTGGGTGAGGTCTTCACAGAAGCGAAGGACTTACGTGCTCTGAACGGACGCGTACGAATTTTCATATTCGGCGACACAACATACAGAGTTAACCGTCCCAAAACGCCCATTACTCTTATTATTGACAAAGGTCAGGTAGTAGATTGTGAAAATTCAACTCCGGAGTTTGAGCAAATACTTTGTGACATACGAACTGATGAGGGTGTTGTTTGGGTGCGCGAACTCGGGTTTGGACTCAACCGTGCATTTAACAAGACACGTACAGTTAGCGACATAGGCACTTATGAACGCATGTGCGGTGTTCATTTGTCTTTAGGCGCTAAGCATGGTATATATGGTAAACCAGACTTTAAACGTGGAGATGGAAAATACCATGTAGATGTTTTTGCCGATACGCATAGCTTCAAACTGGGTGATGAAGTGGTCTATAAAGATGGCGCTTGGATTGTCTGAGTGCCGCATTAAATGTGATACAATTATGCCAACAAGGACTCTTATGAAAGAAAAATATACAAAAAGCAATTATCCCAATAAAAATTTAGAATTTGAAACTTATTATGAGGGTGATACATTTATTACAAAACATTACCATAATGCTAAGAATGCTTATATTAAAGAACTAACGACCCTAACAGATGGTATCAAAGAAGTTAAACACTTTACTATAAAAGGTGTTTTGGCAAAGCTAGAGTATTTTGTAGATGACAAGAGACATGGTATAGAGACGAAATACTTAATCCCCAAAGCAAATAAAAGCGTAAAAAGCACCAAAATATATGAGGATGGCAAGTTGCACGGTGAGTGCATAACTTATAATGATAATGATGAAATTATTAAACAAGAAGTTTATGCCCTTGGAAAGCTTACATTGAAATATTTACGAGATGATAATCATAATATAATAAAGATTCAGATTGTTGATAAAGACAGTATAGCAAACTTATCAAAATCAGAATATGAAAAACTACAAGGTAATATTGCAGAAAACCCAGACTTATTTATAGATTAATGGCTACTTATCATAAGTAATTACTTCAAAGTTATTATTTACAATTTCCACATGCCCAACTATAATTAAAGTTCTAGCACTTTTAGACAAAAGGAATTTTCATGAAAAATTATAAATTCATAATAACAGGAAAAGTTCAAGGAGTTTATTATCGAAAAAATATTTCTGAAAACTCAAGCAAAGAAAAATTCAGCGGTTATGTTAAAAATCTTTCAGACGGTTCTGTAGAAGCTTGTGTTACATGTCATGAAGATAATATAAACAGATTTATTGAAATACTCAAAGAAGGCTCGCCTGAGAGTATCGTCGAAAAGATAGAAAAAGTGCCTCATAATGAAACTTTTAAGAATGGTTTTGAAATCAGATATTAAAGCTTATACTTGAGTAAAAAAGCTTCCATGTCTTGGGCATTTAAAGGTTTTGAATAGTAATAACCTTGAATATTTAAACAACCATTTTGAATTAAAAAATCTTTTTGTTCTTTCGTTTCAACACCTTCGGCTATTATCTGAAGATTTAAACTTTTACTAAGTGCTATAACTGCTTTTGTTATAGCCATATCATCTTCATCATTAGGTAAATCTCTAATAAATGATTGATCTATTTTAAGTTTCGAGATTGGAAACTTTTTGAGATAACTTAATGATGAATACCCAGTTCCAAAGTCATCAATAGCTATTTTTATTCCGAGTTTATGGAAAATATTCAACTTATCTATGTTCTCTTTAGGTTTCTTCATAATATCACTTTCTGTCACTTCCAACTCTAAATGCTCCGAATTACAATCAAATTTTTGCATTGTGTTTTTTAATTTTGTTATAAAGTGCTCATTTTCTAGTTGCTTGACTGAGACATTGAGTGCTAAAGTACCGGGATTGAGATGATTTTTACGCCATTTATTTACCTATTCCATTGCTAAGTGCATCACTTTATCGTCAATATTCACTATGAGCCCACTCTCTTCTGCAACTTTTAAAAATTTTGCCGGACTAATAAGACCTAAGGTTGGATGCATCCATCTCACAAGAGCTTCCATGCCCAGAAGTTTGTTTGTACTAGCTTCTATCTGAGGCTGGTAGTAGACTAAAAACTCTTCCTTTTCTAATGCATGTCTAATTCTTATTTCTAAATCAAAATTTTCTGTAACCTTTTTACCAAGTTCTGAAGAATAGAATTTAAAGTTATTTCTTCCCTCTTCTTTCGCTTTATACATTGCGGAGTCAGCATATCTAATTAGGTCGGATGGATTGGAAGAATCATCAGGATAAAGACTAATTCCAATACTGCTGCTAATATGTATTGTATGTCCATCTATAAGCATTGGGTTTTCAAAAGAAGCTACAATTCTTTGAGCTAATTTAGATGGTTTTTCTGAACTGGAAAAAT
Source organism: Helicobacteraceae bacterium (assembly GCA_024635885.1). Taxonomy (GTDB): domain Bacteria; phylum Campylobacterota; class Campylobacteria; order Campylobacterales; family Sulfurimonadaceae; genus Sulfurimonas. The sequence goes on from JAGXIA010000073.1 coordinate 4,055, forward strand.
TTTCCATGATTACAGTAAACTCATCACCTCCAAGTCTGAAAAGTGTGTCATCTGCTCTTAAAATATTTTTCATCCTATGAGATACATCTTGAAGAACTTTATCGCCATAATCATGACCAAGTGTGTCATTTATCTGTTTAAATCTGTCAAGGTCTATAAAAAGAAGTGCTGTTTTGGTTACATCTCTTTGTGCTTTTTTTATAGCAGTAGGTAACTTTTCATTAAAAAACAGTCTATTTGGAAGTTTGGTTAAGGCATCGTAATGCGCTTGATAGTTAAATTCATCTTTTTGCTTCTCTAAATTATTTCTTATTCTTAAATATTCTGTAACATCCCTATGTACCTGAATAATTCCGTAGCATTCATTCTCATCACTTAAAAGAGGAGAAGATAGTACCTCAATATCCATTGGAGAATCTAAGTACATGACTTTTGAGTACAAAGTTTTCGTGCTCTTTTTTGTTTCTATAATTTTTTTTAAGGGACACTCTATTAAACTCGAAGGACATGGTGAATCTCTGTACTGAAGTACCTCAAAACATTTAGGATTATTGTGATCTTGTATATGCTCTTCGTGTATATAATCTTTAAGAGCTCTGTTCGTCATGTTGATAGAGTAATCTTTGTTTATAACCGTAACAGGGTCTTCTATACCATTCATAATAGATTGCAAAAATTTCTGTTTCTCTTGTAAATCTATTGTTCTTTCCTGCACACTTAACTCAAGTGTTTCATTGGCGTCTTTAAGCTTATCGAGTACACCATTATATTTTTTATCTATATTTTTATACTGCTCATATGTTTGTTTATAGAGTTTTATTTCTCGTTTTAATTTAGAAATCTCTTTTTCTGACTCAGTCGACATGTAAACTCTTAGTTCTCATCTGCGTAAATAATATCAAGTCCGCATCGCAAATCTTTAAGGTAATTGATTGCATTTTCAATATTGTCATTGTCAATGATAGAGCCATGCTGAGGGAGGATTGCATCTATTTTTTCATTTTCTATTTTTTTTGCAAAACCGTTGGTTGCAACGTTGGATGGCATATAGTCGATGTGAAAAAGATTCATATAAGGGATATGCTCTTGGAAATCATTTACAATCAGATTCCAGTCAATATCAAGCGCTGCCCAGATATCTCCGGAAAATAGCATATTGGAGGTTAAATCAAGAGTTGTAAAAGCACCGGGAAAATGTAAAAAAGGAGCTTCTATAAACTTTAATTCTCTGCCACTTTTAAAGATAAAATTATTAGTATCGCCAATATTATAAAACTCGTAATCGCTTTTGCCATAATAAGGGAGAAGGACATTTGTTCTGCTTGATGTCATTATTTTCATATTAGGGTTTATATCCAGCCAGTCAACCATAGAAGCAGCTACATCCGGGTCTTGGTGACAAAGTATGAGAGCAGATATTTTAATTGGATCAACGATCTGAGAGATTCTTTTTTTTAGTTCTTGGTGGTATATTCTACTTCCGGGATCGACAATAATAAACTCATCATTATCTTCTATAAGGTAAACATTACAGCGAAAAGCACTCTCTTCTTCTATGCCCATCCAGTATATTTTATGCCCATTGTCTTCGAATAATAATATATATTTGTTAGTATCAATCATAGTAGTTTTGTTTTGTGAGATAAAGTTTGGCATATGAAAATCACTTTTTTAATTCGATTATAGCGAAAGAAAGCTAAAGCAACTAGTTTCCTAGTAGAATATTTGTAAACTTTTGAATAAGATATTTATACATACTAAATGTGCTAGTTCATAATAAAAAAATGTTTAAAAACGTTTTAAATAAGATTTGAGAAATCATCTACGTGAAGTGTGTTTTAAGAATTAAGATTATTTCATTATTTTTCACTTATTTTATAAAGTTCATATCCATCATTCTCTTTTTGTTTGGCAATATACATTGCTTTATCTGCGAATTTTACAAGTGTATCGGCATCTTCGCCATGATCAGGATATATACTTATACCGATACTTATGGATGGTATTAAAGTATTTTCACCTATGCTGAATGGTTCTTCAACTTTGCCTATAATTTTTTGGGCAATCTCAAGTGCATCTGTACTGCTGTTTAGTTCAGGTAGTATTATTAAAAATTCATCTCCTCCAAGCCTTACTACGGTATCTTCTTCTCTAACACACTCTTTTAAACGTTTTGCTACTTCTTTCAAAAGATGATCTCCTACCTCATGTCCCAATGTATCATTGATCTCTTTAAATTTGTTCAGATCTAAAAAGAGCACAGCGATTTTATATTTATTGCGTTTTGCGACATTTATGGCTTGATTAAGATTATCATGAAAATACAATCTGTTTGGGAGAGAAGTCAATGCATCATGCGTTGCAAGATGCGTCAACTTTTTTTCATAATTTTTGCGTTCACTTATATCTGAAAATATAGATACATAGCCACTTACTAACCCATCACCATTATTAACAGCGGTTATACTTTGCAGAGTTGTAAAATATTCACCGTTTTTACGTCTGTTGTTAAGTTCTCCATACCACTTTCCATGTGAATTAATACTATTCCACATATTTTTGTAAAATTCATGATCATGGCTTCCTGATTGTAAAATATTAGGATTTTTTCCAACTACCTCTTCGAGTGTAAAACCTGTTATCTGTGTAAATGTCTTATTGACTCTGGTAATACGAGTATCAGCATCTGTTATCATGATTCCTTCATGTGTATGTTCAAATACAAGAGAAGCTTCTTTTAGAGTTTTTTCATTCTTTTTTTCTTTTGTAATATCTTCAACACTTGACCAGATAAAACTCTGTTTATCATTGTTTAATAAACATCCATATAAACGCACATCCAATAAATGCCCATCTTTATGGATATACTCCTTTTCATAAGGACCATAATAGTTCTTTTCTAAAAGTTGTTCTAGCTGTTTTTTTTCTTGATACTTGTATTTTTTTGGTGTAATATCCCAATAACTTAAATTTAAAATCTCTTCTCTTGTATAACCGATTAATTTTGAAAAAAACGGATTTATATCAATCATCTTACCATTCATATCTGTAAGTGCGAGTCCTACCTGAGACTCGTCAAATAACATACGATTGTATTGTCTGTTATTCTCCATCTCTTCTGTCAATGGTCTTATAAAGCGTAAAATAAATATACTACCAACGATAATCAGTAAGAGACCTACTATAAATCCATATATCGCTTCTTGAACATAGGGAGCTTTAATTTCATAAAGGTCAATTTTAGCAACTATTCCCCAATCCAAACTTTTAATAGGTGAATAGGCCGCCAACACAGTATGACCACGATAATCAGGTCCTACTACAGATCCTGATTGACCACTTAAAGCACGGCGCATTGGTTCAGCTAAGTTAGAATTATTTTGGTCTATAGACTTTCTATTATCAACTCCATCATATTTATGACTGAGTAAAAAGTGTATATTGTCTTTATTAAGTTTAGCTAGTGTGAATTCTCCTGTTCTGCCAAAACCTTTAAATTCTTTATGTGCGGATGTTAGAGTTTTTAAAACTTCATTTGCTATGTAGTTTTTTTCTTTATCATTATACATTTCATGGCTAGCCAGCATATTAATCATGACAGTTTGACCCTGAACTACTTCTACTAAGCGGTTTTTTTGTTGTTCAAATCCAATCGTGTACAAACGATAAAGGGCTATGCTTGTACATAAGACAACTATTATAGTCATGATTGTAATAAGTTGGTATGGAGCTTTTAACAGTTTTTGATAAGACTCACTGTTATTATTAGATTTATTCATTTTTAGATTTTAAACTCCCGCCTTTAAAATTCACACAGTATAACATATTTTCATATATTAAATTATATAAATTAAATCTAAAGATCTAAAGACCTAAAATTATAGCTTGGAGTTGAATACTTTTTTGTACTTGTGGAAGAAGTAAAAGTGCTAAGAGAGTAATGAGTGGGTGTATAATTTATACACCCGTATCAGAACTCTTTTATAATAAATTTGACTTTCTAATCTTTACGAGGGTGTTTCTTCATACTTTTGCATTGAATCAACATAATCACATACGTCACTATTATCATTGCAAGGCTGACTGTAAGCATTAGTCACATCAATCTCTACATCAGCAAGATTATCAGCAACAAAGTTCCAGTCTAAAACTTTCCACCAATTTTCAAGATAATCAGGTCTTACATTACGATAATCTATGTAATAAGCATGTTCCCAAACATCACATGTAAGTAAGGCTTTTTTGTGGTGTCGCAATGGATTGTCTGCATTGGAATAACTTTCAATACTTAATTTTTCGTTTTCATTTAAAACAAGCCAAACCCAACCTGAGCCAAATAGAGTGGCAGCTTTATTTAAAAAAGTTTTTTTAAACTCTTCCATTGAGCCAAAATCACGTTTAATCATATCTGAAAGTTCTACAGATGGAGTGCTTGATTCTGCAGAGAGTCCATGCCAGTAAAAGTCATGATTAAAAACCTGTGCAGCATTGTTGAAAATGCCACCTTCTGCATTTTTAATTATGTATTCAAGTGACTGTCCTTCAAACTCTGTTCCTTCTATGAGTGTATTGAGTTTGTCGACATAAGATGCATGGTGCTTAGCGTAATGGTAACTAATTGTTTCAGCAGATATGTATGGTTCTAATGCCTTTTCATCATAAGGCAATGACATTAATTCAAATTTCATCTCGAGCTCCTTTGAGTTATTTATTTTTGTGATATATTGTATCAGAAAAAATAGAATAAGCAAAACCATTTCCTATGCAACTCTGGCATGTGGAAATATTCAACAGAAAAGATAATGCATTTTATTATAGACTAACGGTAAATTTAACTTAAGCAGGATTGATTAAAAATTTATGAAAAAATCTTTTTCAATATATACAATTTCAATCTTAGTACTCTTCTTTTTTTTAAATGTAGCATCTGCTAATGATGAGCTAATAACAAAAAATCTCGATTTAACGAAAGCTCTGACAGCACAAGAGAGCGCCTGGTTATTATCACATCCTGTTTTGAAAATGGGAATTGACAGAGATTTTGCACCTTATGAATGGATTGATTCAAACGGTAATTACAAGGGATTAACTGCAGATTATATTGCTCTTGTAGAAAAATATCTTGGTGTTAAAATTGAAATTGTCAAAGATAAATCATGGGCTCAAATCTTAGAGATGGCAAAACGTGGTGAAATTGATATGATTTCAGATGCCGTTAAGACACTTAATCGTGAAAAATACTTAATTTTCACTAAACCTTTTATCTCCACACCGATAGTTATTGTAGACAATGGACAACTTGGCTATCTGGATACTCTTGAACGATTAGAGGGAAAGACAGTTGCTGTGGAAAAAGGTTATTTTATTTCAGAACTTCTGTCTCGGGATTATCCAAATTTACATCAATTAGTTGTCAAAAATGTTCATGAAGCTTTAAAGGCTGTATTAAATGGCAATGCTGACGTTTATCTGGGTGATGCAGGCTTAGTAAGCTATGCTAGCAGATCCTCCGGAATACTTTCATTACACATCTCGGGTCAGACACCTTATATGAGTAAACATAGTATAGCAGCATCTATTCATCATCCTGAGCTTATTTCAATTTTAAATAAGGCACTTGACTCAATTCCTATAAACAAACGAAAAGAAATTACTTATCATTGGTTTAGTCTTGACATTGAAAATACTATTCATCCAGAAAAAGTTTTAAAATATTCTCTAGTAATAGTTATTTTCATCTTTATAATTCTCTATTGGAACAGGCGATTATCTAGAGAGATCAAAAAAACAAAAGAATTCGAACATTCGCTTGAAGAAGAACGAAATCGTTTTGCATTGGCAATTGAAGGTGCTCAAGACGGCTTGTGGGATTGGAACTTGCAAACAGATGATGTCATGTTGTCTGAGCGCTTTGAAATAATGTTGGGATATAGCCCTGGTGATTTACCTCAATATATTGATTTTTGGTTTGAATTACTACATCCTGAAGATAAAGATAAAGCTTTAAAAGTTGTTCAAGAATATTTAGATGCAAAAGGGAATGGAACTTATGAAGGTACTTTTCGTTTACGTGCAAAAGATGGTTCTTGGCGTTTAATCTTAGGCCGAGGTAAAGCTCAGTTTGCAACAGACGGCACACCTCTAAGATTAGTTGGTTTTATTACTGATATCTCACATCAAATTGAGTTCCAAGAGAAACTTGAGCATACAGCTAAACATGACTCACTCACAAATCTTCCAAATAGATTTTTACTCTCAGAACTATTGACACTTGCCATGAACAAAGTTAAACGAAATGACCAACATCTTGCACTACTCTTTATTGATATAGATGGTTTTAAAGAGATAAATGACAACTATGGTTACGATGCAGGTAATAAAATTTTATCTACAATGGCAATGAGAATGCATAATATAGTACGAAAAAGTGATACTGTCTCACGATTGGGAGGTGATGAATTTGTTATTGTTGCAACTGATCTAAAAAACAAAAATGAAATAATTCCAATGCTTGAACGTCTTTTAAGTGAACTATATTCAAATATTTCATATGATGAAAAACAGATGAATGTTTCTGTCAGTATTGGAGTCACTCTTTATCCTCAAATAGATGACATTGGAAATGAGGTGCTACTTCGTCAAGCTGACCAGGCAATGTATCATGCTAAGTTGTTAGGAAAAAATCAATATCAATTTTTTGATTTAGGAGCTTCAGAGGAACTTAAAGAGCAACAAAAACATATATTAAACTTACGTGAGGCGATTAAAAAGGGGCAATTGGTTCTTTACTATCAACCTAAAATCGACATGACAAACAATCAAGTGCTAGGTCTTGAAGCATTACTGCGTTGGAATGATCCTATAAACGGTCTTCTTTACCCTGATAGTTTTCTTCCTTTAGTTGAACATGAAGCGAGCTTTATGATTGATTTAGGACAATGGGTATTTGAAAATGCTTTTTCTCAACTGGAAGCTTGGCATTTGCAAGGACTGGATATTACTCTTAGTATAAATGTCAGCGCTTATGAGGTTCAGCAACAGAATTTTTCTACATATTTACAAGAACTTTTTAAAAAATATCCTGATATAAAACCAAATACAATAGAGCTAGAATTACTCGAAACTGCTGCTTTTGACAACTTTGAACTTACATCCAATACATTGCGCGAATGCCAAGAGCTTGGTGTAAGTATCGCTATTGATGATTTTGGCACAGGCTATGCATCTTTGAACTATTTAAAAGAACTTCCAATGGATACATTAAAAATAGATAAAAGTTTTGTAATTGATCTTCTTAACACAAGTAAAAGTTTATCTATCGTAGAAGCTGCTATTGGCTTAGCCCATGCATTTAATTGTAAAGTTGTAGCCGAAGGGGTAGAGTCAGAAGAACATGGAAAGATTTTACTGCAATTAGGATGTGATATAGCGCAAGGATATGCTATTGCAAAGGCAATGCCCGCGCAAGACATTATCGATTGGATTCACTCTTATAAAGGCTTCGCTTCCTGGGAATTAATAGAACCTATAAATGTAGACAATCGTATTCTATTGCATCTCGCAATAGAGCATCGTAATTGGATTAATTCTATTGAACTATTTCTTCAAAACAAAACTTCAATACTTCCAGCTCTAAGTTCAGAGCATTGTAAACTAGGCGAGTGGTTACTTAATGGCGCTTCGAAGGAACAACACAGCCATCCTGACTTTGAGTCGCTAAATAAACTTCATGTTGTCTTACATGACTATACCGCTGAAGTCTTACCTTTTAGTGGAAATAATAAAGCACAAGAGCTTAAAAAAATCAAAGAATTGAATGATGAAATTCTTCAAATACTTGAAGTTCTAATTAAAAAGGACTAGTATGAATTCTATTTTAGACCTAATATATTAATGGTTTTAATGTTAATATAATATTCAAATTATAATATAAGATAAAATACTATATAAACAA
>JAGXIA010000074.1 GCA_024635885.1 Helicobacteraceae bacterium
GTGATAACGCATCTTGTACCACCTGTTTCTTTAGCGCAGTCAATCCCATAAATCAGACCCAAATCATAAAGATTAACCGGAATTTCCGGATCATAAATATCTCTGAGTTTTTCTTTTATTTTTTCTTTTACTGCTTCAAATTTCATTGCTGTTCCTCTTTGCATTTGTTTGCATACCCATAAATTACACCTAAAAAGGCTTCCATTCCCTGTTGCCGTACCGGGCTGAGCAGTTCCATAACACCCATCTGCATTAATAATTTTGTATCAAAAGCCAAAATCTCATCAGGAGTGCGGTTGTTGAAAATCTCGAGTAACATTACAAGCATCCCTTTAGCAATGATGGAATCACCTTCAGCTTCAAGAACTACTTTTCCATCCTTACATTCTTTATGTAACCAAGCAAGAGAAGAACATCCTTTGATGATATTGTCATCTGTCTTATACTTTACATCAAGATTATCTGCCTCTTTGCCATAATCTAAAATATACTCCATTTTCATATCTTTATCTGGCAATAGCTCTAAATCATCTTTATATAGTTGAACCTGTTCTTCCATTGTCATAGAGTATCCTTTTTATTTATAATAAGTTGCTTCAAAATCTGCATGAATATTTTTTACAGCTTCTTCATTGCCTACCGTATCAATCAATATGTCGGCAAAAGCAAGAACCAGCATCTTCTTAGCTTCATCAAGTGTAATGCCGCGTGAGCGAAGATAAAAAAGTGCATCTATATCGAGTTCTCCTATGGTCGAACCGTGTGAAGCTTCGAGTTCATCAATATAAATCTCCAGTTGCGGTTTAGCATACATGGAAGCAATCTCGCTTAAGAGTACAGCTTTTGAATTTTGTTTTGCATTTGAGAATCTTGCCTCATGATCGACACGAATTCTACCGTCAAAAATCCCAGTTGCTTCGTCTTTTAAAATCGTTCGCGCTTCTTGCACGCTTTTTGCATAAGGTCTATTGTGGTTGATAAATACAACATTTCCGCGACGCGCTTTTTCTGTCGCCAAGACCAGATGTGAAGCATCAGTCCATGCATAATCACTCAAATCTATTTTATACAGATGTAGAGCCAATCCACTCCCGAAGTCAAAAGTCTTAAGCTCCAGTGCTCCCTGCTTAGCAATATCATAGTGATGTGTTCCTATGACAGCAGCATCTTCGTCTAGCGTATTTTCATCACGAATCCAGCAAAGTGTACTATCAGCTGAGACTTCTGCATCTACACCGTAAAGCAACAAACTTTTCTCACTTCCTTGTGTTTGAAATTTTTCAAACACTTCCACTCTGGTATTTGCTGCCGTTTTTATACAAATACGATACGGCAAAAAAGTTTGTTCTTGCGTAAATTCATGTTCTAACTCAAAGACTGCATCTTTTAATACTTCTACGTAAATCACCACAGGAGTAAGTGCATGAGAAAGAAAATAAAGTGCATCATAGTGCTCTATATCGACTGCAAAATCATCTTTGAAACTAAGCTTTACACCTTTTGGAAACTCTGTTACAACACCATTTTGTATTACTAATTTTTCACCCTCAGAAGGTGTGGAAACTTTTGGCATATTCAGAGTATATTTTTGTTCTAAAAGTGCTTTTATAGCAAAATGTTTATAGTGCTCAGTTTTGTTTGCCGGAAGACCAAGTGAACTCAGACGCTCATAAAGTGGATGCTTTGCATCTGCAAGCTCCAAGGTTATAGCTTGCATTATAAATCCTTTTTGATTGCTTGATATCCTTCGGCTTCAAGCGTTTTGACCAGTTCAGGTCCGCCGGTTTTAATTATTTGTCCATCTTGTAATACATGGATATAGTCTGGATGAATATAATCTAAAATCCTGCTGTAATGGGTAATTACCAAAAAAGTTCTTTCCCCATTTTTCATACGGTTTATTCCTTCTGAAACTGCTTTTAAAGCATCAATATCTAAACCTGAATCAATCTCATCCAAGATAATAACATCGGGTTGTAAAATTTCCATTTGTAAAATCTCATTGCGTTTTTTCTCTCCACCTGAAAAGCCATCATTAAGAGCACGGGATATCATGTCTGGTTTCATACCCAACTGCTCCACATGTTGACGCATAAGCTTTAAAAATTGTGCCGCATTGGTCTCTTTTTTGCCCTCATTTTTTTCTTTTTCATTAAGTGCTGTGCGCAGAAAATAGGTGTTATTTACACCAGGAATCTCGACTGGATTTTGAAAACTCAAAAAGATACCTGACAAAGCACGCTCTTCAGGAGTTGTCTCTAAAATATTTTGACCCTTATAAAGAATTTCGCCCTCTGTAACATCTACATCATAATGGCCTACTATCGCCTTAGAAAGGGTTGACTTTCCAGAACCGTTTGGTCCCATAATGACATGAATTTTCCCTTTTTCAAGCTCAAGATTTAAACCTTTTAGTATAGCTTTTTCACCGATTTTTGCATGTATATTTTTAATGTTCATCATCCTACACTTCCTTCGAGCGTTAAATTTAAAAGTTCTTTTGCTTCAACGGCAAACTCCATAGGCAACTGTGCAAAAACTTCTTTACAGAAACCATGGACTATCATTGAAACAGCATTTTCTTCACTGATGCCGCGTTGACGGAGGTAAAAGAGTTGCTCATCGCTTATTTTTGAAGTCGTTGCTTCATGTTCTATCTGAGATTCTGCATTATGAGATTCCAGATAAGGAAAGGTATGCGCTCCACATTGGGAACCTATAAGCAGACTGTCACACTGGCTAAAATTACGTGCTCCAGTTGCATTTGGACCAACTTTAACCAAACCGCGGTAGCTGTTTTGCCCTTTCATCGCAGAGATACCTTTAGAAATAATCGTCGAGCGGGTATTTTTACCAAGATGAATCATCTTCGTACCCGTATCTGCTTGTTGCATTCTAGATGTAACCGCTACAGAATAAAATTCTCCAACAGAGTTATCGCCTTTTAAAATACAGCTCGGGTATTTCCAAGTAATAGAAGAACCGGTTTCAACTTGTGTCCAAGAAATTTTTGAGTTTTCTCCAGCGCAGAGTCCTCGTTTTGTAACAAAGTTATAAATCCCGCCTTTACCCTCTTCATCTCCTGGATACCAGTTTTGAATCGTGGAGTATTTTATTTCTGCATCTTTTTTTGCTATGAGTTCAACAACGGCGGCATGGAGTTGATTTTCATCCCGCTGGGGTGCTGAACATCCTTCATTGTAAGATACATAACTCCCTTCTTCAGCAATAATCAAAGTGCGTTCAAATTGTCCCGTATTTTTAGCATTAATACGAAAGTATGTGGAGAGTTCCATAGGGCATCGAACCCCTTTTGGAATATAAACGAATGTACCATCCGTGAAAACAGCGGAATTGAGTGCAGCAAAATAATTGTCGCTCATAGGAACGACAGAGAACATATATTCTTTCACCAGTTCGGGATAATCGCGCATCGCCTCAGAGATAGAACAGAAAATAATACCTTTGTCTTTGAGTGTTTCTGAGTAAGTGGTTTTTACTGAAACCGAATCAAAAACAGCATCAATCGCAATGCCCTGAAGCATTTTCTGCTCTTCTAAGGGAATACCGAGCTTTGTATATGCCTCAAGAATTTTTTCATCAACCTCATCAAGACTGTCGGGCGCTTTTTTTGGAGCTGAAAAATAAGAGATACTTTGATAGTCAATCGGCGTATAATGCAGTTTCGCCCAATGGGGCTCTTTCATTTTTTCCCATTTATGCAAAGCTATGATGCGTAAATCTGTCATCCATGCCGGTTCATCTTTCTTAAGAGAGATAAATCTAAGTACGTCGTCATTTAATCCAGGAGGTGCTGTGTCTGATTCAACATCGACTGTAAACCCCAGTTTATAGTCTTGGGCAAGAATTTTATCGACATTATTTTGTGACATGGTAACTCCTCAATTATCTTCTTTCGTATAAGTATAGATTCATTAAAATTAGTATTTATTTGTTGAACCTGCTATTTATGGGCAATCTCTTTATCGGTAAATAAGTAATCTTTGAGCTCTTTATCAAAAGTTGGGTCTTGTCGACGAATCCACTCAAGTAGCATTGCTGCATGCTCTTTTTCCTCATCTCTATTGTGTTCAAGAATTGCTTTTAACTCTTTATTTTTACATACGTCAACTCTCTGGTTGTACCAATCTGTTGCTTCAAGTTCTTCCATAAGTGATGTAATTGCTCTATGCATTTCTATTGTTTCATCAGAGAGTTCATTGATCGGTTCGTGATAGCCTTCATTTGCCATTTTTAATTCCTTTTAAAATATTTTTTACAGATAATTATTTATCATGTCTACACTGTAATACATATAGACTTAATCTAACATTATTTAATTATATTTTTTCTTTATCTATAATTGTACCATCTAAAGCGTTGATGGTTAGAGTATAATTTTTAGTAAAAATCCTATACTTTAGTATATTTCCTATATGTGTAAACTTCATGCTCAGTATCTTTTCATTTGTTTGCTCTTGAGTTATTTTAGCAACTGCAGCTTCATCTACTTTATGTAGTCTATGCATGTTTCTTCTGTTGTGCATCTTGACAAGTGGTCTTTTATTGAAACCATGTACTGATCTGTGCTCACTTGGTGACATTGTTGCGCTTGAAGCAAAAACAAATAGTGGAATTATTAGTAGTGTCATATATTTCATTATAAATCTTTTTTATCTTTAATAGATATTTTTCTATGCTCTTTATTATAAAAAAGTAGATATGTTGAAGGTAATATAAGCAGTGTTAAAAGGGTTGAACTTATAATTCCACCTGTAATTACAACTGAGAGTGGGTATTGAATTTCGCTTCCCACACCAGTAGCGAACAATAAGGGTAAAATACCAAATAGCGTAGTAAATGCCGTCATTAAAACCGGACGAAGTCTCAGAAGAGTTGCATCTTTGAGTAAAATTTTCAAATCTACATGTGGAAACTTTGCTCTTAATTCATCAATAAAACTTACGAGTACAATACCATTTAAAATTGCGATAGCAAATATTGCTAAAAAACCTATAATAGCTGATACAGAAAGATAAATATCTGCGTATAACAGGGCTATAATTCCACCAATAAAACCAAAAGGAACGTTTATTAAGATAAGCATAGCTTTTGAGATAGAGTTAAAAGCGGTATAAAGAAGTAAAATAACTAAAAATATTGTAATTGGAATAAGTATTATTAACTTCTGAGTTGCCTCTTGCATATTTTTAAAGTCACCTGCCCAA
>JAGXIA010000010.1 GCA_024635885.1 Helicobacteraceae bacterium
ACTGCAATATTTCTAATCTTTTGCATAGTGTTCCTTAATTATCAGTTTCTTAATTTTTTATGAAACTAATGTAAAAATTTTCGCGATTATACCTTAATAAATGTTAGATAATCGTAAAATAAGTGATATACTTATTAATTAGTTATATATTAGAGCATATATATACAAGATATTAAAATAATATAGCTATAAAAAATAGATTTAGTTTTATAAGCCAAACTGTATTCTAGTAATTATACTATTTCTAAAATATAGTAAATCCTAATTTTAAAGACACTTATGATTGATTATCCAAATAAATTAAATAAAATCTTTGATAAACTGCGAAATAATGGTGCATTTGTCATCATAATTGGTGGCTATATTAGAGATAAATTATTAAAAATTGATTCTAAAGACATAGATATAGAGGTTTATGGAGTTTCTTCATTTAACAAACTTGAGTCTATTTTAGAAGAATTTGGAAGTGTAAACAGTGTGGGCAAAAGCTTTGGTGTTTGCAAATTAAACATTGACGGACTTGACCTTGACTTCTCTCTACCGCGAGAAGATAGCAAAACGGGAAGTGGACATAAAGGCTTTAAGGTAAATACGCAAGCTGATTTAGACTTCATAACTGCAACTCGCAGACGTGACTTTACAATTAATGCTATTGGCTACAATGTTGCTAAGAAAAAAATTCTTGATCCATTCAATGGTATTGAGGATTTAAAAAATAAAATTTTAAAGGCTGTAGATAGAAAAAGTTTTATAGAAGACCCTCTTCGTGTCTATAGAGCAGTTCAATTTTGTGCCAGATTTGACCTACGAATGGATAGAGAATTATTTAGTCTGTGCTCAATGATGATTAAAGACAATATGCTTGCTGAGCTCCCTAAACAAAGAATATTTCAAGAGATAAAAAAACTTCTTTTAAAGGCGCAAAAACCTTCTTTAGGTTTTATACTTTTTCAAGAACTTGGCATTGTAAAAGAGTTCGATGAACTTCATAATCTGTCCCAATACAACTGGGGTCAAATTCTTAACACTATTGACAATTTAGCACAAAACAGAACCAGCAGTGAAACCACTAACACTGTTTTAGCGTTAGCAGGAATTTGTTATATATTAGATTCTACTAAAGCTAAGAGTTTTATTTTAAGACTAAGTGATGAAAAAGAGTTATTAAAAAAAGTTTTGTCATTAATTTCAAATCCGATTACTGCAGTTCTTAGCGACGCAAAACTTTATAGACTTGCAACAAAGGTAAAGATTGAAGAGCTTTTAATTTTAAACAGGGCAGTTTTTAAAAATACAAATAATCAGCTTCTTCAAGTTTGTGATGAGATACAAATAAGAGCTAAGCACTTAGGTATTTTCAATAAAAGTATGTTGCCTTTACTTAGAGGAAGAGATATCTTGGCATGTGGAATGTCTCCTTCAAAGGAGTTTTCAACTATTTTAAAAATGGGATATGAGGCGCAAATGGACGGAGAATTTTATTCTCACGAAGATGCCATTGTTTGGCTAAAAAAGTATTTAGCTTAAGTCTCATAAATTTTTTCCAGTGAGGCTAAAAAATTACCTTGCAGATAATCAATGTTTAACTCACCGGCTAATTTAACATTCTCTTCATTTTCAAGCATTTTAATCCATGTTTTGACACCTTTTTTATGTGCCATAACATTAAAGCCATCAATGGTGCTCTCATACTCTTTTTTCTGCATATCTTTACTATAAAGAGAGTCAAATCTAACTACATCTATTTCTAAATCTCTTAAATATAAAAAACTTGTATGAATCGATCCGAGTCTATCAATTGCTATCAATACACCCATCTCCCTCAGAGACTTTAGAGTTGAGTTATATCTGTTTATTTGTGAATAATACTCTGTTTCAGCGAGCATAAACATAATCTTATTTTTTACTTTTGGGTTAGCATTTATAAGTTCTTTTGTCTTGACTAAAAAGTTTTGATTTCTTAAGGAGGTTGGTGATATTGTCAGGGCAAATATCTGTTCACTTAAAAGACTACACTCTGCAATATTTTTCTCTAAGATCATAAAATCGTATTCACTCATTAGTCCGAGTCTGTTTATAACCTTCATATAGCTTTTTTGATGAATTATTTTATTGTCTGGTGTTTTTAACTTAACCAAACACTCTTTAATAGCACTCTCTTTATTTTCAAAAACATCCTGCCCCATTACAAGAAATTTTTTCTGATCAATTGCATTTATTACAAAAGATTCCAATTCATTAGGGTTTATATCTTCTTCTTTGAACGAATTCTTTAGGTGTCTTGTTTTGTTTTGTGCTTCAAATAGATTTTCAATAAGATAATCTAACTGATTTGAAAAAGCTGTATCAGTAATTGCTCCTGATATATTAACTTCCATATCATCTACTTTAAATCCATTACTTTTTAAACATAGCAGTTCTAAAATTATGTTGTAAGTATTTTTATTGCCTTTAAGACCTATAATAAAGTCTCCACCTTTTATATGCCCAACCGGAAAGTTTTTTATATCTTTGTCTTCCAGGTATTCGTTTACCCAAGAAACAACCCTGCGTAAGACTTTATCTCCGTTTTTTAAACCGTAAAGATTGTTTATATCGTTTAAATTATCTATACTGATGAGTATAAGGGTGTAGTCACTATTGTTTTTTATCTCTTTTTTTAAATACTTGTATAAATACTCTCTAGTAAATGTTTTTGATGTTTCATCGGTTATTCTTACTGCGAAACCGCTATATATTATATAAAATATAAAATATATACTAAATGCTATAAGCAATATTGATTCAATATAAAAGATAGAGTCCAGACTTTCATAAGTAGTAATAAGTGTGTTTGAGATTAAAGCAATGATTAGAGCAAAGATTGGAAGTCCCATTCTAAGAGCTAACTTAAAACGGTATTCTCTCTCTTTTGTCTCTGGTAATAGCATTTAGTTTATACGTCTAAATGTTTAACATCTTTTGCATGTGTTTCGATGTAGTTACGACGAGGTTCAACTTCATCACCCATAAATAAGGTAAATGTATCGCTGGCTAGTTCTGCATCATCAATAGTTACTTGAAGTAAAACACGATTTTCAGGTGTCATGGTTGTTTCCCATAACTGATCAGGATTCATCTCACCAAGACCTTTGTAGCGCTGAATATATGAACCTTTTTTAGCAAAGTCTTTTACACTCTCAAGTACTTTAATTATATCTTCTTCAAAATGTATATCCCACTCTTTAATCTTTCTATAAACAAAGTCAGCCTCAGCAAAATGTGGAGCGGCAAATAAATCATCATTTATAAGCAACTCTTCCATCCCGCCTAATGTTTGAACAAATAAATGGATAGAATCTTCTGTTACAGAAGAAGTTAAAACATTATTATCTATAGAAGTTAAGAATTTTTCAACTTCTATATACATTGTAGGCATATCAAGACCAATTAAATCAGGATTTTCTATAAAGTGTCTTATTAGATCAACAAGAGCATAACGGCGTTCCAAGGCTGTAAGAGAACTAGAATAATGATCAACCATTTTAAAATATGATACTAGGTCATTATGTCCTAAAGTTTGGTTTTCTAAAGATTCAACACCATTATCAATTAAAAAGTCATTCATCTCTCTGTCATCTTTAAAATAAATCTCTTTTTTACCTTTTTTATAACGGTAAAGCGGTGGTTGAGCCAGATATAAATAACCTTTTTCAACTACTTCACGGAAATGTCTAAAAAAGAAAGTAAGAAGAAGAGTTTGAATGTGAGAACCATCAACATCCGCATCCGTCATTATGATAAGTTTATGATAACGAAGTTTATCTTCATTAAAATCATCACCGATTCCACAACCCATAGCTGTAATCATATTTGTAATCTCTTCAGATTTTAAAACTTTTTCAAGTCTTGCTTTTTCAACATTTAAAATCTTACCTTTTAGTGGTAAAATTGCTTGAAAGACTCTGTCTCTTCCCATTTTTGCCGAACCGCCTGCAGAATCCCCTTCTACCAGATAAAGTTCACAAATACTTGCATCTTTACTTTGACAGTCGGCTAGTTTGCCAGGAAGCGTTCCAACACTCATAGAGTCTTTTCTACGAGTTAGTTCTCTTGCTTTTTTAGCAGCTTCACGACCGCGAGCAGCCATAAGAGATTTTGAAACTATTGCTTTAGCTTCTAAAGGATTTTCTTCAAAATACTTAGAAAGAAGTTCATAGGTTGCTTTTTGAACCAATGGTCTTACATAAGTATTTCCAAGTTTACCTTTTGTTTGACCCTCGAACTGAGGTTCAGGAACACGAGCAGAGACAATAGCAATAAGGCCTTCACTCGCATCTTCACCAGAGATTTTTGTGTCTTTTTCTTTTGCATTTCCGTTTTGAGTATTGTAGTTAGAAATAACACGTGTTAGTCCGGCTCTAAATCCCGATTCATGTGTACCACCGTTTGGTGTTCGAATATTATTTACAAATGATGCTAGTTTTTCATCATAACTATTATTGTACATAAGTGCTATATCAAACTCTATATCTTCAATTTTTGCAGTGAATGAATAGACTTGGGCAACAATTTCTTTTTTATTCATATCTGCAACGTACTGCGCTATACCGCCTTCAAAGTGGTATTCTTCTTTTACGTCTGTTCTTTCATCTTTAAAAATTATAGTAATAAATGGATTTAAATAGGCTAGTTCTTTTAATCTTTTAGCAAGATAATCAAATTCGAAAGTTATAGATTCTGTAAATATACTAGGATCCGGAGAAAATTCTATTGTCGTACCAGTTTTACGAGTTTTACCAGTTGTTTCTAAGACTTTTTGTGGAATACCCATTTTGAAATCTTGTTCAAAAATTTCACCTTCACGATGAATAGTCATATGCAGATCACTAGAGAGTGCATTTACAACTGAAACACCTACACCATGAAGACCGCCGGAGACTTTGTAAGTATCTTTATCAAATTTTCCACCGGCATGTAAAACTGTTAAAACTACTGTAGCTGCTGACATCCCTTCCGTTGCATGCATGCCAGTAGGAATACCACGTCCGTTATCAGAAACTTTACAAGTTCCCTCTTTTGTAAGTGTTACATTTATGGTATCACAATGGCCTGCCATTGCCTCATCTATAGAATTATCAATTACTTCGTAAACTAAGTGGTGTAGACCTCTATGACCAGTATCACCAATATACATACCAGGTCTTTTTCTTACAGCTTCTAAACCTTTAAGAACTTTAATATTACCAGCACCATAATTTTCCATTAAACACTCCATTTAATATATTCTCTCACGAAAGCTTCACTTTTAGTGAAAATACTTTGGCATAATTGGAGATATTCTATCATTATTTTTCTAAAAAGAAGTTTGGAGGGAGATTTTGGAAGATTAAAGTATAAATCATTCCATATTTTATGGAATGATTTAAATTATTTTATATAACTATTGGCATTACCACTGTTTTAAAATTATCATCACTGAGTATAAAAGGTAAATTACCTTCATTAAGTCCTATGCTAAATTCTGAACTATTTATACTATTTAAAAAATCGAGTAAATATCTGCTGTTTATTGCAATAGTAAAAGGGCTTGAAAACCCGGTAGCAAATCCTATTTCTGTTTTAGCTTCTATGTTATCGTCGCTTAGAGATTCAAAAGTAATTACATCATTTAAAAATGTGATTTTCACATCTGTTGAAATAGTTGTAATTTGTTTAATAGATTCAATCATAATTGCTTTTGGTAAAACTAATTTATTTGCTATTTCTTTAGGAATAATTCTTGAGTATTCCGGAAATTTACCATTAATCAATTTTGTAAAGAAAGTATATTGACTTGAATGAATTATTAAATTTGTTTCATCATAATAAAGTTCTATATTATCAAAAAATAATTTTTGAATTTCCACTATAGCTTTTCTAGGTAAGATTATTGATAACTCACTTGAACTTTCATTTTCGATTGTTACAACAGCTAAGCGGCGAGTATCTGTAGAAGCAAAATTAATAAGATCCTGCTTTATATCTATAAGGGCACCATTTAATTCAAACTTAGGGTTATTGCTGTCAATAGCCGGAGTTATCTTTTTTAGAGATTCTATTAGTGAATGAGAATCTATCGCTATACGCGCTTTGCCGACATAATTTGGAAATTCAGGAAATTCACTGTGTGAAAACGTAGGAAGTTTGAAATTAGAATGCGATTGTGTGATATACAACATCTCATTTTTTACTTCTAAGTTTATATCGCCATCTTTTAGAATTCTAACAATATCTAAAAACTTTTTACCATTGGCAGTTACACTACCTTCCTCGTTTACATTTATTTTATCTGTAACGACTTCATAACCAATTTCGAAATCTGTTGCTCTTAATGTTAATTTAGAGTCAGATACATTTAAATACACATGTGATGTAATCTGTGAAGTATCTTTTTTTTCTAAAAATGGTCCAGCATGAACTAGAATATTTTCTAATATTGATTTTGAAATAATTATCTTCATATTCAATCCTATATAATTTATATAATTTTAGTATGTAGTAGTAGGGGTAAGTGAATATGTGAATACCACTCATTTAGCCCTATTATCAGAGTTATTTTGATGTGATGAACACAACCAACTCTTTTCACAACTGTTCACATAGTTGATTATATCTTTTTTTTTCTTTATCTTTTTTCTTTTTTATGAATTGGAGGTTATTTTATTTGTTAATTCATCGATTTTTACTTTAAAATCTTCATCATTTTCTATTAACTCATTAATTTTTTTAAGAGTATGACTTATAGCAGTGTGGTCTTTCATGCCGAAATACTGGGCAAGTTGAGGCATAGTATTTTGAGTAAGTTCACGGCATATATAAATAGCTATTCTTCTTGCATATACTAAATTTTTACTTCTGCCTTTAGAGCGGATTTCACTTGGTTTAATATTTAAATCTTTTGAGACACTTTTTGTAATAATATCCATAGTCAGATTTGCACGATTTTCCTGAACCTGATCTTTTAATACATTTTTTGTAAACTGTAAATCAATATCAATATGCATCAATTGTGAATAAGCATGCAGCTTTGAAAGAATACCTTCTATTTCACGTACGTTACTCTCAATTACCGTTGCTATATAATTTATAATATCTTTTGTCAGGGTTACTTTATTTATTTCACATTTATTTTCAATAATTGCTATTTTTGTTTCAAGTTCTGGCGGTTGAATATCTGCAACTAAACCATGCTCAAACCTGCTTTGAAGACGTTTTTCTAAACCGCCTATTTTTTTAGGATGCTTGTCAGCAGTTAAAATTATCTGTTTTCCCGCACCCTTTAGCGCTTCAAAGGTATGAAAAAATTCTTCTTGAATACCCTCTTTATTGCTTAAAAATTGTATATCATCAATGAGAAGTACATCACATTTACGATATTTTTCTTGAAATCTTTCCATAGTTTTATTTCTTACATGGCGGATAAAATCATTTAAAAATTGCTCAACTGTTGTATAAATTACAACTTTACCTTGATTTTGAAAAACGTTACCGGCAGCCTGCATAAGGTGAGTCTTGCCTAAACCAACCCCTCCATAAATAAAAAGAGGATTATAAAGTTCACCTGCTTTTTCACTAACACTTTTAACTGCTGCATAAGCAAACTGGTTAGAACCGCCAACCATAAAGTTATCAAATATATGAGACGGATTTAAAAGAGATTGACCTGCTTTTTGTTCTGTAACTTTTTTTATTTTTCTTTTGTCTAACTGATCTTTTAATGATATGGAAACAGTAACTTTAGAACCATTTTTTACTTCAAAAAGATGTGCGATTTTTTGTGTATATTTACTCTTAATCCAGTTAGATACAAGTGTATTGGGAGCGTAAAAAACTGCTAAATCACTTGTGGATTTTTTAATATCATATGTTAACTGTTTTATATATCTGTTATATTCAACTTCTGTAACTTCTTCTTTAAGTAATAATAATACTTCTTGACCTATACTCATTTAAAACCTTATATTGTTAGTCCTCAGCGGTCTTTCAGACAACGCTTGTGGTTCCAAAACTAAAAAAGAAAATAAATTTTCTTTTTCTTTACGTTTCTCATGTGAATAATATCGCCTTTTTACAAAAAAGGAATTAAAATAAGTTGATATTATGTGAATAACTAAAGTATTTGCTATGTGAATATGTGAATAATGAAATATATTTGGCATGTGCAAATTAATTTGTATATAATCTCTGAATTAAATTGAATATGCTAAATAGGATTCGAATGATAATATTAGGGATTGATCCTGGAACCAGAAACATGGGCTACGCCTTAATTTCATTAGAAAAAGGGAAAATAGCACTTGTAGAAGCCGGACTTATAAAGATGAAAGCAGAAAATTTACAGTTTCAAATTCCTCAAATGGTAGAGGGTTTGGGAAGTATATTTCTTAAACATACAATTGATGAAGTTGCTATGGAAGATATCTTTTATGCGCATAATCCGGCCACTACAATAAAGCTTGCACAATTTCGTGGAGCAATCATGTTAAAACTTCTTCAGGAATTTGGACAGTTTCATGAATATACTGCTCTTCAGGTAAAAAAAGCTCTCACAGGAAATGGTAAAGCTACAAAAGAGCAAGTAGCATTTATGGTAAAAAGGCTTTTAAATATAAAAAAAGAGATCAAGCCTTTAGATATTTCTGATGCTATAGCCGTTGCTATTACTCATTCACAGAGAGTTAAACTAAAAGAAAATAAATAAGATTTTAAATTCGCTATAATACTAAAAAAAGGATTCGTAATGTCAAAATTTGAAAATGTAAGTATAGTTAAAGAGGCCAATATTTATTATGAGGGCAAAGTAACAAGCAGAACAGTTGAGTTTAATGATGGTACTATTAAATCTTTGGGGATTATGCTTGAAGGCAATTATACATTTAATACTGGAGATGCTGAGATTATGGAAATGATGTCGGGTGATTTTGAAGTAAAATTACCAGACAGTGA
>JAGXIA010000011.1 GCA_024635885.1 Helicobacteraceae bacterium
AGCTCCATAAATCATCTCGCCCTCAATCCATCTGCAATTTGGAAAGCCAAGTATTATTGCCCCACCTTTTTCTAAATGGTTTTGGTACAAAGACATAAAAATTTCGTTGAAGTTTATATTTGAGCTTTGAAGTGTTCCGATGGAGACTATGAGGTCAAATCTATCTAATGAAAGCTCTTGAAGCTTATTTATATCGCCGCAGATGAAGTGAGTGTTGGCATGTGGAAATGTTTTTTTTGCATATTCTATTGCAGATGCCGAATAGTCTATGCCAACCAACTCTTTTGAGTCAAAATCTTCCTCACTGAGCATATCTTTTATAACTTTAAACTCATCGCCCTTGTTAATGCCCAGATTTAAAATTCTACTTCGACTTTTTATATTTATAAACTCTAAGGCTTTTTGATAATGGTATAAAAAACTAAACTGCACTGTTTTATCAATGCCGAAGAACTCGCTCTCTACGCCATACTTTTCACTAGAGTTTTGGCTTTTGTGAAAGGAGGAGTCCTGATTTAACTTACGAAACCTCAAAGTGATTTCATCTTGGCATGTGGAAACCGGACTAAGCATCTTCATAAAAAACAGCTGGGCTAAATCTACAAAAGCCTTATATCCAATACGCTCAACATCTGACTCTAAAACTTCAAGCTCAACTATCTCACCATATTTTACGGTGTTGTTTTCAAAACATGTAAGTATCTCTGCTGAAGTTTTTCCTTTTAGATTAAAATTCATTCAACTACTTTAGCGTGTTATAAGAACGGTCACCTGCATCACCAAGGCCAGGAACTATAAACTTATCTTCATTTAAGCCCTCATCAATTTGCGCGATGTACATGTCAACATCAGGATAAGCGGACTGAACTACATCCAGTCCCTCTGGAGAGCCTATAATGTTGAGTGTTATGATTTTAAACGGCTCTCTGCTTTTAATAAGTTCCAAGGCATCATGCATAGAACCCCCTGTTGCTACCATTGGATCAACCAAGAGTACTATTTTTCCTTTACAGTCTGGAAGCCTGTCGTAATAAAGAACACTTTTATGTGTTGTCTCATCTCTTTTCATCGCTAAAAATCCGGCTGATGCACCTGGTAAAAGTTCTACTGCACTCTCAAGCATAGGCATTCCGGCTCTTAAAACTGTCGCAACAACTATGCTTTTTTCATTAATTGCAGGGAAACTATTCTCCCCTTTCCATGTTTGTATTTTCTTTGAAACTACAGGAAATCCCTTCGATGCTTCATAAACAAGCTGTTTAGTCAGTTCTGAAATAAGGTGTCTAAAACGAACTGCATCGCTTTTTTCATCTCTTAAATGTGTAATCAATGTTTTACTCAGAGGGCTTGAAAGTTCATAAATCATATTTACTTCTCACTCATCAAAACAAGCTCTAAACTTCCGCTTACATAGTTGGCAAAGAAAGTCAAAGTCTCCAAGTCATTATCGTCAAAGTCATATCTGGACTTATTTAACAACTGAATGACACCAATAACTTCTCTTTTAGAATCAAATATAGGAACAGTTACAATATTTTTAGTTAAATAACCGCTTTTTTTATCTATGTTGGGTAAAAATCTTGGGTCTTCATATGGAGCATTTACAAGTTGCGGTTTTGCTTTCATATAAGTGTCTCCGACTATTCCTGCATCAAGAGAGATTACTATTCGACCAATGCCGTCACTAAGTTTTGTCCAGAGCATTTTATCTTCTTTGTCTACTATAAAAATAGAACACCTGTCTGCATTTAGAAGGTGTTTAGCTTCTGATGAAATAAGTTCGAGTGTATTTTCAACATCTCCAGATGCCATCAACTTTTGTCCAAATTCTGCTATTTGATGAACTCTCTTCATTATGAATCACTCTTTTGTTTTTTTTCATCTTCATGAGCATATAGATTTACCAGTTCTAAAAATCCACTCACGTAATGTGCAAAAAATATCATAAATTTAACATCATCGTTATCAAAATCATCTGTTTTATTAAGGAGCTGCATAATTCCAAGTATTTTTCTTTGTGAGTTGAAAATTGGAGCGGTTACACTATTGTGAGTTTTATACCCTGTCTCTTTATCAATATCTGCTAAAAAATGATTATTGGAGTAAACATCATTAGATATAATAGGTTTTTTTACTTTTAATGTATGCCCGACTATACCTTTGTCTGAGGGGACAACAATCTTTTCAACACCATCAGCCAAAGTAGTCCAAAGCTCACCCTTTTCTTCATCATACATAAATATAGAGCACCTCTGGGCGCCTATGACTTCTTTTGCGTACTTAGATATATGAGGCAATCCATCAACGAGAGATGTCTTGTTTAATAATTCTCTTCCAAATTCTGCTAATTTACTATATCTACCTATATCTTTCATCAACATGCCCTCTTTACTTTTCATTAAATTAATTATAGTGTAAAATACAAACAAAAAAAAGGCTCATTATGAATGAAATAACTATTTGGCATAACCCCAAATGTTCAAAATCTCGTGAAGCACTCAGTATATTGGAAGAGAATGGGTGTGAACATGAAGTTGTGAAATATCTGCAGACAAGTCCAGACAAACAAAAGATTAAAAATATTTTAAAGATGCTTGGAATCAGTCCTAGAGAATTAATGCGTCAAAAAGAAGATATTTATAAAGAGTTAAACCTTAAAACTGAAGAAGATGAAGAAAAACTAATAGAAGCTATGGTTCAAAACCCTAAACTCATTGAACGACCGATTATTATTAAAAATAACAAAGCTATTATTGGTAGACCTACCTCATTAGTTGCGGATTTTATAAATAGCTGAAACTCTTTAAAGTCTTAGATGCTGAGTTGTTCAATACTCACACCGTTATCTACAATAAATTTTGAGATAGTTTGCGAATGTGTATGCTCATATGGTTTTGCATATACAATTCTTTTTATACCGCTTGCAATTAAATTTTTACTACATTCACTGCAAGGTTCAAGTGTTACATAAATGGTAGCTCCATTAATAGAAATACCCTCTCTTGCAGCCCAGATGATTGCATTCATTTCAGCATGTATTTCGTATGTTTTTGACCATTCATGATGCTCTTTTGTATACTCGTTATGCCAATGATCGCAACAGTTTATAAAGCCTGCGGGGGTTCCATTGTAACCGGTGCTAAGGATTCTTCCATTTTTAACAATCACAGCACCAACTTGCTTGGAAACACACTTTGAAGCAGTAGCAAGTTCTGTGGCGATCTTTATAAAATTTTCATCACTTAACATTTTACTTTAAGAGTCCACGCTGCTAAATTATATGCTTTAAATATCATATTTCTTCCTCTGGTTTTTATCCAAGTTTTAATTATAGTTATGGTATTATATCGCAAAATTATACATATTTTGGAGTCTTACCTATGGATACAAAACAGATTAAAGCATTGATGCGCGATTTTGACGAAAGTGGTCTTTCGCGTGTAAAAATAACAAAAGAAAATTTTTCTATTGAACTAGAAAAAGCTACTGGTTTAGTAGCAGCACCGGTCTCAGTACCGGCACCAGCTGCTGCTCCAGTTGCATCAGCTCCTGTAGCAGCAGCGGCTGCAGTAGAAATCACTGGTGATGCTATTCTTTCACCAATGGTAGGAACATACTACTCTTCTCCATCTCCAGACTCTCCAGAATTTGCAAAAAAGGGTGACATAGTTAGAAAAGGGCAAGTTGTTGCTATTTTAGAAGCTATGAAAATAATGAATGAGCTTGAAGCTGATTTTGATTGTAAAATTCTTGAAGTACTAGCTACTAACGGCCAAGCAGTTGAATACGACATGCCTTTATTTTTAGTAGAAAAGATATAGTCATATGGCAGAAATAAAAAGAATTTTAGTTGCAAATCGTGGAGAAATTGCTCTTCGTGCAATTAGAACTATTAAAGAGATGGGTAAAGAAGCTGTTGCAGTTTACTCAACTGCTGATAAAGGTAGTGAATACCTAAAGCTTGCTGATGCAGCTATTTGTATTGGTGATGGTCCAAGTAGTAAAAGTTACTTGAATATTCCTGCTATTATTGCTGCTGCGGAAATCAGTCATTGTGATGCAATTTTCCCGGGTTATGGTTTTTTAAGTGAAAACCAACACTTCGTAGAGATTTGTACACACCATAAAATAAAATTTATAGGGCCGACTCCTGAAGTTATGGTTCTTATGAGTGACAAATCAAAAGCAAAAGATGTAATGATTGCAGCTAATGTGCCCGTTGTTCCTGGTAGTGATGGTGCTATTAACGACATGAAAGACGCTAAAGAGCGTGCAAAGATTGTTGGTTATCCGGTAATTCTTAAAGCTGCTCAAGGTGGTGGCGGACGTGGTATGCGTGTTGTTGAAGAAGAGAGTTACTTAGAGAACGCTTTTTTAGCAGCAGAGAGTGAAGCTATAACGGCCTTTGGCGATGGCACGATTTATATGGAAAAGTTCATTAAAGACCCCCGCCATATCGAAGTTCAAATAATGGCAGATGCGCATGGAAATGTTCTTCATATCGGTGAGCGTGACTGTTCTATGCAAAGACGTCATCAAAAACTTATAGAAGAATCTCCTGCGGTAGTATTAACGCAAGAAGTAAGAGAGAGACTTTGGGATGCAGCTGTTCGCGCAACTAAGTTCATTAAGTACGAAGGTGCCGGTACATTTGAATTTTTACTAGATGCTAACCTTGACTTTTACTTTATGGAAATGAACACTCGTCTTCAAGTTGAGCATACTGTTTCTGAAATGGTAAGTGACTTAGACCTTGTGAAAATGATGATTGAAATAGCTGAAGGAAAGGAACTCCCTTCTCAAGATACTATTGTTTTAAAAGGTCACTCTATTGAGTGTCGTATTACTGCAGAAGACCCGATTAAATTCTTGCCATGTCCTGGTAAGATTACATCTTGGATAGCTCCGGGCGGAAAAGATGTTCGTATAGATACTCATGCTCACGCAGGATATATAGTACCTATGATATATGACTCTATGATTGGTAAACTTATTGTTTATGGAAAGACTAGAGAAGAAGCTATCGCCAGAATGCACAGATCTTTAAGTGAATTTAGTGTAACAGGAATCAAGACAACAATCGCCTTTCACAAAAAGATGATGGAAAATCCTGACTTTATCAACAATAACTTTAACACAAAGTATTTAGAAAAATATAACGGTTAATCTTAATATATTTCCACATGCCATAAAAATGTGCAGATGTGGAAATATTATTTTATAAAACTTACTCCGGCATTCTTATAGTTTGAATATCTGCGTTGAGTCTTAGTCTTGCAAAGTAATCACTCAAAACCTGCTCTCTTTTCTCAGCCATTATTAAACTCACAATCTGACCTCTTACACTATCTATGCCGGTTTCACTTGCCGACTCTATCCCTTTTATATAAAAACTCATAAAACCGCCTTTTCCATCTGGGACAATAGCCGTAAAAGTATTTAAGGCTGTTTTTTCTAACAAAGATGCTAACTCAGGAGAAATTTTATCGTAAGGGAGCACTTGATCATTCGTTTGAATATCTGGAGAGTAAAACATTGGATTGTCTACTTTTTCTTTGAGTCTTGCTTTATCTTTTGCAACATATATAACTACACTAAAAGCACTTGGATGAGCAAACTTATCTTTATGCAGTTCAAAATACTCTTCAATCTCACTATCGCTTGGTTCTGATATATTTGAATATGCGATAGCAGCGTAAAGTTTCTGACCTAACAATTTTTCTTTTATTTTCTCTTTGAGCTCAGTAGAAGTAAGACCGTTTGATTCTCTGACAGCCTCATAGAAGTCACTAATACTCATATTGTTTCTAGCAGCAGTTTGTTTTATGTCATCATAAACTTCACTGCTGCTGACCTCTATTTTACGTTCACTTATCTCTGATTCTTCAAGTTTTTTACGAATTAGAATATCAGCGGCTTTCTGCGCATCGACATTTGAGCTTTGCATTAACTCTTTAATCTCATAAAGAGTAATCGCATTGCCTTTTACAACCATAGCAACACCATCTACCATCTCCCCGTTCAGAGAAACAATAAAAACAAAAGTTAAAAGTATTTTATACATATATATCCATTTAGTTAGAAATTAAAAAAATCATTTTACCCCTTTTTAACCAACAGTTGCCTAAAATTCGTTTACTAAAATAAAAGGCTTTTTCATGGTTGTAACTCGCTTCGCTCCAAGTCCTACCGGTTATCTTCATATTGGCGGTTTAAGAACTGCTCTTTTTTCCTATCTTTGGGCTAAAAAAAACAATGGAATGTTTCTTCTTCGTATAGAAGATACTGATAAAGCCAGAAATTCTAAAGAAGCTGCTGATGCTATATTAGAAGCTTTTGAGTGGTTGGGTCTTAAACATGATGGAGAGATTACTTATCAGTCCCAAAGAGATGAGATTTATGCTTCTTACATCCAGCAACTCTTAGATGAGGGTAAGGCTTACAGATGTTATATGAGCAAAGAGGAGTTGACTGAGCTTCGTGAGACTCAGATGGCAAACAACGAGAGAACTAAGTACAACGGAAAATACAGAGACTTTGAGGGAACTCCTCCAGAGGGTTTAGAAGCGGTTATTCGTATTAAAGCGCCATTAACAGGAGAAATTATTGTTAAAGACGGGGTAAAAGGAAATGTTATTTTTCAAGCTGAAGACATTTTGGATGACTTTGTAATAGCAAGAGCTGATGGCTCCCCTACATACAACTTTGTTGTAGCAATAGATGATCATTTAATGGGTATAAAAGAAGTTATCCGTGGTGATGACCACCTCTCAAATACACCGAAACAAATAGTGGTTTATGAAGCGCTAGGGTTTGATGTTCCATCTTTTTACCATGTTCCAATGATTCATAATGCAGCAGGTAAAAAGCTGAGCAAGCGTGATGGCGCGACAGATGTTATGGCTTACAAAGAGATGGGTTACACACCCGAAGCTCTACTTAACTTTTTAGTTCGCCTAGGCTGGAGTTATGGAGATCAAGAGATATTTTCTATGGATGAGATGAAAGAACTTTTTAATCCTAAAGACATCAACAAATCTGCCTCAATTTACAATACTGAAAAACTTGACTGGCTCAATTCTCACTATATTAAGAACTTTTCAAATACAAAATTGGCAGAGCTTTTAACTGACTATGATTTAATACTCACTTCTCATGATAAAAAAGAAATTTTACTTGATGCACTCAAAGAGAGAGCAAAAACTTTAAAAGACTTGGCAGAACTTATTAAAGAAATTTTAGCAACTCCGACATCTTATGATGCGCAAGCAGTAAAAAAAGCTTTTAAAGCTGATTCTATTGATGTTTTAACTGCTTTTAATGCAAAAGTATCCGCTTCAAGCGAGCTTCATCTTCCAAGTGATTACCATCATCTGATGGAAGAAGTAGTCAATGAGATGGAGATAGGTTTTGGAAAAATTGGAAATCCTCTAAGAGTTGCACTTCTTGGAAAGATGAGTGGTCCTGGACTTGACAGTGTAATGGCTATTTTAGGTAAAAATGAGACTGTACTTCGAATTACGAATGCTATAACTGCAAACTCTTAAGATTTCTTGGCATGTGGAAATACAGTTCATTTCCACATGCCAGATTAAATAATTATGAGATAAACTCATAATTATAAAATAACTAAAGGTTGCTCTCATGGAATTTCTCACTCTTTTTTTTAATACTCTTATAGAGCTCTCCCATGCGATGTCGCCTTATATACTTTTTGGTCTTCTCTTTGCCGGTATACTGCATGAATTAGTTCCGGAGACTTTGGTTACAAAACATCTTGGTAAAGAGAGTATAGGCTCGGTTATAAAGTCTACAATTTTTGGTATACCCTTACCTGTCTGTTCTTGCGGGGTTATCCCACTGGCAACAAGCATAAAAAAAAGTGGTGCGAGCAAAGGAGCTACTCTCTCTTTTTTAATCTCTACACCAATCACTGGGGTAGATTCTATACTTGCGACGTATGGTATGTTTGGCTGGGTATTTACGATTTACAGAATTTTTACCTCTATGATAATTGCTATGGTGGCAGGAGTGCTTGCAAACTTTTTAGACAAAGAGGTCGTAGAAGAAGTTGAAGTGGTAAAAAGTTGTTGCAGTTCAGGCAGCTCTTGTTCTGCTGAAAAAGAAGAAGAAAAAAACTTTTCTATAGTAAATGCAATAAAATATGCTTTTGGTACTCTGCTTGGAGATATTGCAAAACCTTTATTTTGGGGACTTGTAATCGGAGCTTTAATAACCATTGCCATACCTCAAAACTTAAGTGATATATTGATGGAATATGCCTGGTTTTCATACCTTATTGCCATAGCCATTGCAGTACCTATGTATGTATGCGCAACAGCCTCACTTCCAATCGCAGCAGCGCTCATGCTTAGCGGTGTTTCTCCTGGAGCTGCCTTTGTATTTTTAACTGCAGGACCGGCTACAAATACTGTGACTATCGGTGTAGTTAAAAAAATGTTGGGTACAACTTCACTCTACATATATCTGGGAACAATTATAGTGGGCAGTTTAGTTTTTGGTTTAGGACTTGACTATATATTTGATACAAATTCTATAGATGTAAAATCTCTGATTCATATGGACGAAGAAGTTGGATTTATAGAGATAAGCAGTACTATAGTTCTGTGGGGAATGATGCTGTTTTTTCTCCTGAAGCCTGCATATAAAAAAATCATAGCCTAAGCTATGATTTATACTATTTAATTTCTATATTAAAAAGTTCATCAAGCATAATAAGCAACTCATTTTTGGCAGATCCGGCAAAACTGTTCTCTAAAAATAAGTTAATCCCTTTGCCAGCGTGCTGCACTAAAGGGATAATCTTTATACCTGTAATCTCTGACATAAAATGCGATTTATCACCCTCCTCGTAGGCATGAAGCAAAATAGAACGGGAAAAATTATTCAGAATATGATAGTAAATATGTAAAAACTCAGCCTCCTGAACTTCTAATCCATAAAGATGCGTAGCAATTTTCCACTCATGTGAAGCTATTGGTTTAACCTTGTCAGGCTTCACGGTAATACCTATCTCTTCTTTAACCTCTCTCACAAGTGCATCTAAAAGGCTCTCACCTTCATCAACGGTGCCACCGGGAAAACCCATTCGTCCATCCCATCTGTCAATCATAATAATAGCCGGACATCGCATGCTTTTGATATCGTCATTAAAATATTTCCAAGGTGATATTGCATTTACATATATCGCTAAAAATACAGCATTTTTTTTATCTCTGTAACTATCAGAAAATTCTACTCTTTTCATATCACTCATCATTGCTCTTTGTTGAAATTATTTTTGAAATTTTATCTAAAAATATATACTTTACTTTATAACAACATCTCCAAAAAACAGTTCTCTGTTAGTTTCAAAGTTTTCTACCAGTGTGCCAAAACAGATTCCAAGTTCACGGATAGTTTCTATATTTGGTTCAATATATATTTTGTTGCCCTTTTTTTCCATAGTAATAATATCTGCCTCTCTGAGTTCTTTAAGATGCTTTGAGATAGTAGGTAAAGAAAACTCGAAGTGCTCTGCTATTGTACTAACACAAGTGGCATGTGGACTTACTTTGACATTTTTATCTTTTTTATCTATAGAACAGGTGTATCCGCCCATGAACACATTTTTGAAAATTAAAAAACGGGTTTCATTTCCAAGTGCTTTAAAAATTTTTATTTTCTGCTTCATATCCAGCATTGTAATCCTTGACATTATAATAAAAATATTATATCATACTTAATCTATTTAGTTAAATGCCTAAATAGGAATATAGTTATAAACTAAGGAAAATAAATGATAAAAAGATTAACAAATTTAGTATTGATTGCAGCCCTGACTTCAACTACAGCGCTTTTTGCAGGATTTGCAGAGACGGACAAGATTTTGGCTCAAGATATAAAAGAAGATGGACAGATGAATGCCAAAGATCTTAAGGTCTTGCTTGATGCAGGAAAACCGGTGATTATTTTGGATGTCAGAGAAACAGAGCAAAGAGCTGAGGGGACTATATATGCAGACGAAACGTATGCAATAACACGCGGAAATTTAGAGTTTTCAGTTGGCAATAAAATAGAGAATAAAGATGCATTAATTGTGACTTTTTGCCGTAGCGGACACAGGGGAGTAATGGCTGCTCACACCCTTAGACAACTGGGGTATAAAAATGCTATAAGTCTAAAAGGTGGTCTGAAAGGTTGGGCGAAACTTGGATATCCGATAGAAACAGGCATGGGTGTCAGCAAGTTTGTAGAAGTTTATTAAGAACTGTTATTATTTTAAAATAACTTTTATAATATGACTACTCTGTTTTTGCCTTCTTCTTTTGCTTGATACATAGCATTATCAACACGTTGCATTGCAGAGTCTATTGTGTCTTGTTTAAGTACCCTTATAAGTCCAAAACTGGCAGTAATACTATGACCACCTGCCAGCTCGCGTAAAATCTTGTCTTTCTCTATGGAAGTTCTTAGTTTTTCAGCAATTAGTTGTGAGTCTTGCAAAGAAGAATCAATAAAAGCAATAATAAATTCTTCTCCTCCCCATCTGGAGACAAGGTCTGTTTGTCGTACATTCAGTTTTATTATTTGCGAAAATCTTTTTAGAACCTCATCCCCAACTTGGTGACCAAACTTATCGTTAATATTTTTGAAATTGTCAATATCAAAAAATAGCAGCGATAAGTCATTCTCTTGTCTATTTTTTAAAAGAAAGCTGTTTTTAAAATCTATATTGAAACTTCTTCTGTTTGGTAAATTTGTCAGAGTATCGTAACTAGCCATATACTCTAGTTTTTTATTATAAATACTTATTGTCTTTAAAATAATCAGAGTTACAATCAAAGTAACCAATAAGGAAAGTAATAGGTTGATATAAAAAATACGTTTGACCTCAGCTGTAAAAGTTGATACTTGCGCTTCAACAATTAAATATAGATCTAATTCTTTTATATATTTCACATTTATAAGGTATTTTTCTGCATCTTTGTATATTTGTAGTACTCCGCCTTCTTTATTTATTATTTTGTCTTTTTGAGCATGTAATTCTTTAGATTCATTTATATTTTTTATCTTATTGAAATCTCTTTCAAATAAGATAAGCTCGCCTTTATCATTTATGAAATAAACTTTAAATGAATACTCAAGTCTGAACTTTTTTAACATTTCGTTTATATAAGAGATCTTAAATCCAACACCGGTAGCACCGATAGTATGGTAGTTATTATCAAAAATTTTATGATTAATAAACATAATCATAGAGTTGTCTATATGTTCATTATAATCCAGGTTTATTTCATTTTTTAATGGGGATTCTTTAAATCTATAATACCATTTATTTGTTGGATTATCTTCTTTCATCTGCTCAACAAAACCTTTAGCGGTATAGTAATTTTGTGTCTTTTGGGATGCTAAAAATGCGGTAAGCATTCCATACTTATTTTTAATGGCTTCTAGATAATTTTTTATACTTTTGTCATTCTCTTCTCTATGTATAAGCCACTCTTTTAAGAAAGTATCTTCAGCCATCATCGATGCTACAAGATTTGGTTCAATAACATGTTTTTGAATTTCTGTGTAAATATTATCGGTAGTTAAAGGGAGTGATCTGTGTTGTAACTGCTTTTGAGTTGATTCAAGTGAAATAAAATAATTTATAAAAGACATACTGACAGAGAGACACATCAGCAAAAAAACTATGATAAATACAAGCCCGTACTTTGTATTCATATAACATCCTTTAAATATTTGATTATATCACAAGTTGCTCAAATTTTAATAAGCTAGATTTTTATTTAATTGTTATAATGTCAATATGAATAACAATGAAATTACTTTAAAATCAATATTTAAGCTTATATTAGACAAAAAACCGGCACTTGTCTGGGGACAAGTCATTACACTTTTAGCTATATTGGTGAGTGTTCCAATCCCGCTTATGCTTCCGGTAATGGTTGATGAAATTCTTTTAAATAAGCCTTCATACATTGTAAATACTATTAACTTTTTTTTAGGTGACACGAGCGCTTTTAACTATATTGCCATAGTAACTTTAGCCGTTATATTTTTAAGATTTATATATTTTATTTTTGGTGTCATTATCACAAAAATATTTACAAAAATATCGAAATATGTGACATTTATGATTCGTAAACGTCTTATAGCACATCTTAAAATAGCTTCTATGAATGAGTATGAAACGCTCGGCAGTGGAGCTATCACAGCCAATCTCATTACAGATGTAAACACACTTGACGGCTTTATTATAAGCAGTGTCAGTAAGTTTGTATCTTCAGTTTTAACACTCCTTGCTGTGGGCATTGTTATGATGATGATTGACCCTGTTTTAGGAATATTAATCTTAATAATCCAACCAATCATTATGTTTATAAGCAAGAAAATGTCTAAAAAAGTCGGTAGTCTGAAAAAAGAAGAAAATCAGGCAATAGAGAAATTTCAAAATAGTGTGGGAGAGACACTTGACCTTTATGGACAAATAAAAGCCAGTAACAAAGAAGACTACTTTTTTGCAAAGGCAATCAGCGGAGCAAAAGAGATTCAAACAACTTCAAATGAATTTGGCTATAAAAGTGTAGCATATGAAAAGCTCTCTTACACAATCTTTTTAGTAGTATTTGAGCTTTTGCGTGCATCAGGACTGGTTCTTGTCGCCTATAGTGACCTCAGTATCGGTATGATGTTTGCGATGTTTGGATACATCTGGTTTATTATGACACCCGTCCAAGACATTCTCTCTATGCAATACTCCTACGCTTCTGCTATGGCTGCACTTAAACGTGTAAATAAAATACTTAGCTTAAAAACAGAGTATACAGGCAACAAAACGATTACATCTGAGAATGTGGACATATCTATAAAAAATTTAGACTTCGCTTATATTGAGGGGAAAAATATACTTGAAGATATATCTTTAGAGATAAAATCAGGCTCAAAAATAGCATTCATAGGGGCAAGTGGAAGTGGTAAAACTACTTTGGCTCAAATAATTTCTGGTTTTTATGAAAAACAAAGCGGTGAACAGAGATATAACAATATACGAATGGAAGACTTAGATAAAAGTTCACTTCGAGAAAAAATATTTCTAGTACTGCAAATGCCCATACTTTTTAACTCTACACTAAGATTCAACATTACAATGGGCGATGAGAGTATTACTGACGAGGAAATTCACAATGCTCTAAACATAGCACAACTCACTCCTATGATAGCTGGTATGGACGATGGACTCGACACAATCGTCGGTCGTCATGGAATCAGGATTTCAGGAGGGCAAAGACAGCGCCTCAGTATTGCCAGAATGATTATTGCCAATCCGAGTGTGGTTATTTTTGACGAGTCAACCTCAGCACTTGATGTCCATACAGAAGCAAAACTTTTTGCTAAAATTACACCACTTTTAAAAGAGAAGACCGTTATAACCATAGCACACAGACTCAGTACGGTTAAAAATGCAGACCTTATTTATGTACTTAATGAAGGTAAAATTGTACAGCGCGGAACCCACGCGGAGCTTGAGAGTGAAGAAGGTCACTATAACGAGTTCGTAAAAAATCAGTTAATATAAAAGCTATAAGAGGAAAAATAATGATACTAGTTGGCGATATAGGTGGAACAAAAACTAATTTGGCACTCTATGAAGTACTTGAGAATAGACTACACATTAAAGAGCAAGACCAATTTGCTAGCAGTGATTTTTCCAGCCTTGCTGATGTTATTACAGAATTTCAAAAAACTATTCAAAATCCACAAATAGATGCTGCGTGTTTCGGTATTGCCGGTCCTATAATAAACGCAAACTGCCGCACTACAAACCTTCCCTGGGAAATCACTACTTCTAAGCTGCAAGAGCAGTTGGGCACGAAAAAAGTTCATCTCTTAAATGACTTAGAAGCAACTGCTTATGGAATGTTATATTTGAGTGATGACGATTTTTTAGACTTAAATCCACATGCCAAGACTGTTGATGGAAATCGTGCTGTTATCGCGGCGGGAACCGGACTCGGAGAGGCTATACTGTATCATAATGCAAATGAGTATCATCCTATCGGTTCAGAAGGTGGACACACTGACTTTGCTCCGCTTACAAGCCAACAAGATAAACTCTTAACATACTTACGCGGCAGATTTCCTGAGCATGTCAGCTATGAAAGAATTTTATCGGGTCCTGGAATCTATACTCTGTACGAATTTTTA
This sequence comes from Helicobacteraceae bacterium, assembly GCA_024635885.1. Lineage (GTDB taxonomy): Bacteria > Campylobacterota > Campylobacteria > Campylobacterales > Sulfurimonadaceae > Sulfurimonas. The sequence goes on from JAGXIA010000011.1 coordinate 14,215, forward strand.
AGCCAAAGCGGTTTTGCACCCCAGCCGGAAGCTATGATAAATCTAGAAGAAGGCGAAGACCCGAGTGCTACAATCAGTAAATGTGCCATAAAAGAAAACGACCCCTTATGTTTAGAAGTACTGCGACTCTTTAGTGAAATTTATGGAGCTGAGGCAGGAAATATTGCACTAAAAAGTATGTCACTGGGAGGGGTTTATATTGGCGGAGGAATAGCACCAAAAATATTGCCTATGTTAACTGATGGCAACTTTATGAAGGCTTTTGCAGCTAAAGGACGTTTCAAAGATATGCTGGGGGGAATGAGAGTGAGAGTATCACTTAATCAAGAAACTGCTCTGCTTGGAGCTGCACACTTTAGTGTTGACAAACTACTGTAGTATCTAAACTTTTTTAAAGTTTAGATACCGCCAAGCTATCTTGGCATGTGGAAATTTATATAAATTTACAGAGTAACTGTACTTGTCCAGATACCGTGTAAATTACATGATGATCTTGCTTTAAGAACTTTAACATTGTCAAGCTTTACAGCAAATGCAGCCATACCACGAGAAATTTCCGCTTCTAATTCACTTCTGCCTACCAACTTATTATCAGCATATAATTCTATAGCATAAATCCAGTGATCCTTCGTACTCGGGTGCATTATTCCACCTTGTCCAATGGTGATTTGAACAGGTGTGTATCCCATAGTGTCTTTATCGGCTAAAGTAATCTGTGGAGTATGTTTTAACTCTCCTTTGTCTAACTTGTCCGGATTTTCAGGTTTCATTTCCTGAAGGTTTTTATATACATCTTCCTCTGCTTGCGCGCTTACTGCTGTTATTAGAGCTCCAGCTGCTGCTAATTTTAATGCGTCTCTTCTATTCATTTTTTTTCCTTTTTATTTTAAAATCTATTTACATTTCCATACAATCAGCTTATATTATAACCATTTTTAGTTGCAATATATTACTTTGCTATATGCTTTAAGACATCTTCAAAAGTGCCGGTTATTATATGTGCAGAACAGGCAATCATCAGATTAACCCCATAATCAAAATCTTCAATCGTTTTTCCCTCCTTATCTACATAAGTTCCACTAGAGTCAACTCTCTTTTCTTTAAAGTCAAATCTGTCTAAATATGACAAAGAACTATCCATATAAGCATATACTTTCTTACCTAAAGCACTTGCATAGCCACATTCCCACACTGTACCGCTGTCAGGCTCTTTTCCTCGAAAACTATTTAAATTTGCAACGACTATGTCGGCATTTTGAATTAAACCGACATTGGCATTAAATATATCTTGCGCAATTTTTTGTTTGGGCTGCTCAAAATCTACAATATTATCAAGAGGATATAATCCTTCATAACCATATTTTTTACAAAGTTTAGAATATTTCTGTCCAATTTCTATGGAGTCAGGCTCAAAGACATCAGGTCCAGCTATATAAATTTTCATATTAATCCTAAAATATTATCTACCAGAATTTCAATATTAGCACTTCTGAGTAAATACGTAAATGTAATTAGTTCCTGGCATGTGGAAATGTTAAATATAAACAGTGTTATAATAAGCTTATCATGAAAAATACTGAAGATTTAATCGAGCAAATACTGCTTGAAGGACAAAAAATTATTATTGGTAAAGAGAAACAGATTAAGCTCTCTCTAGCAGCATTTTTATCAGATTCGCATGTACTGATTGAAGATATTCCGGGTGTTGGTAAAACCACACTAGCAAAGACTCTTTCTCACATTTTAGGACTTAGATACTCAAGAATTCAGTTTACTAGCGATCTCTTGCCATCGGATATTATCGGCGTTAATTTTTACAACACTAAAGATGCTAGTTTTAGTTTTAAGAAAGGTCCTGTTTTTTCTCAGTTTTTACTTGCAGACGAGATTAACCGTGCTTCATCCAAAACCCAAAGTGCTCTTCTTGAAGCAATGGAAGAAAAGCAGGTAAGTATTGATGGTCAAACATACGAACTCCCTTCTCCCTTTTTTGTAATTGCCACTAAAAATCCCTATGAAGAAGTTGGAACATATGACTTGCCCTCTTCTCAGATAGACAGGTTTGCAATCTCCTTTTCTTTAGGTTACCCTGACTTTGAAGCTGAGAGAGCTATTTTGTCTGTAAATAATAAACACTCTATAGATGATTTAAAATCATTGACTAAAGAGGAGATTGAACTACTACAAAATAAATTCAAGACTATCCATGCAAGTACAGAGATTTTAGACCTTGTGCAAGAGATTTTAAAGTTTACAAGAGAGAGTTCACTTTACACTGTAGGTTTATCTACAAGAGCGGCTATAACACTTTTAAATATCTCAAAAGCATGGGCCTTAATATCTTTTAGAGACTATGTAATTCCCTCTGATGTTTTAGAAGTATTGCCTTATGTTACTCATCATCGTTTACAAGCGCGTAATGAGTACAAAACTCCAAGTGAAATTGTAGATGAAATCGTTAAAAAATTACATATCGATACTTAAGAGTGTAAAAAACAGACCTACAAAGTTTTTTATATATTTAGTTATTATTATTCTAACTCTTTTTTTACAAGCATATATGCACAATTACAACATCGTTTACCTAATGATTTTTTTTCTAGTTGGTGTAGCAAGTGCCTCATCAATTTTTGGCGTTTTAAACCTCTATAACATTAAAGTAAAATTACTCTCATATGATAGATTTTTTGCTAATTTAAATGCTAAGTATAAACTCTCTATTGTTAATGAAGCACACAATAAAGCCTATGATATCAATATAAAATCCGCTAAAGAGGTCAAATATATTCACTCGATTGAGCCACACAACAGTGCAATCATCTCATTTAAACATAAATTTTTAAAACGTGGCGAAGCAGATCTTCCTGAGATAAAGATCTATTCTTTTTTCCCCTTGCCACACGAGTTAAAATATAAGTTTATTCACCTTCAAAAAAAGATAATTGTATACGCCGAGCCAAAAGGAGTGTCATTATTTAAAATCTACAATAAAAACAGTTCTCCCATTGGCGAGATTGATGAGTTTGAAGGCTTGAAAAACTTTAACCAAGGAGAGAATATCTCTTATATACATTGGCCTTCACTCGCTAAAAATGACTCTTTGAAAAGTAAAAATTTTATCTACGAAGACGAAAGCAAAAAACTACATTTTGATTTTAAAAGCATGAAGGGAAGCGATGAGGAAAAACTTTCACAACTTACTTTATGGGTTCTTGAATGTGAAAAACATGTTTTTAAATTTACTATAGATTTGAACGGTAAAATTCTTGATTCTAAGGAGATGAGTATAAATGAAATTCTTCAAACAATTTCTAAATACTAAGGCACCATCACAATCTAAACTTTTAGATGCAGCCTTAGTACTCTCTATAATACCGCACTTGTTTGTTATGAAGTTTTACATGCTTTTATATATTTGTATAGCTCTTATTTTTATATTCAAAAAAAACAAACACAAGAGCGACAAATATATACTCCTCTTGATTGGAATCACGTTAATTGGCGCAACATTTTTTGACAGTTATAATTTATCGAACTTTTCTAGAATACAGTTTTTTGTATCTTTAGTAAGTGCCTTACTCATACTTGCTCTTACCTTACAAAAAACTACTAAAGAACTAAACATATACTTAAAAATTTCTCCTGCACTGTTGATGTTGCTCAGTTTTTTCTTCTTTGACTCTATCACTATGCTTCTTTATTCTGTATTCACTCTTTTTGCCTTTGTTGCTCTTTACATGTGGGGTAAGATGCAGAGTAGACTTATAGAGGCTGTAAAATTCACCTCTCGGTTATTTATTATTTCACTTCCCCTTGTCATCATTTTATTTTTAGTCTTTCCTCGCATATCTATGCAAAAAGCAGACTTTGGTTTTCGTGCAGATAGTTACAGTATCAGTGGCTATGATGGAAAAATGAGGATAAGCTCTAATGAAATTAGATTGTCCAACAAGGTTGTGATGGAACTTTTTTTTAACGATGCAAACATCTCTGATGAGAACTTATACTTAAGAGGTTCTACTCTCTACGAGCAAGATGGATTGGAGTGGAAAAGACACTCAACAGACTTAGAACATGACACCCTTGTAAATAAAAAAAATATTGTAGAGTATGAAATTACACTTTATCCGCATGGAAATAATTGGATATATTCTTTAGATATGCCCACTCAAGCCATAAAAAATTCAAAACTGAATTATGACTATACGCTTTCCTCAGACAAGCCTATTTATGAAAAAAAGAAGTTCAAACTACGCTCTGCACTTTTGTATAAACTCTACTCTAAAAACTTTTCTAAGGCTCTTGAAGTTGACATGAAAAAAAATGAAAAAACTTACGAAGCACTCAAAGACATTCAAAAACAAGACATACCTAAAACTAAAAAAGCGCTGTTATTACTAAATTTTTTCAGAGATCAAAAGTTATCTTACACACTTAAGCCAACTGGAATTGACTTAGAAGACTTTACTGACTCATTTTTATTTGAGAGTAAAAATGGTTACTGCATCCACTTTGCATCTGCCTTTGCAAATAGCGCTAGAATGTTAGATATTCCTTCAAGAATTGTGACCGGCTTTAAACCAAACAAAGAAAATATGATAAAAAATTACCTGCTTGTTAAAGAAGCAGATGCACATGCCTGGGTAGAACTCTATTTTGATAAAGAAGGCTGGGTTAGATTTGACCCAACAGCTACAGCTATCAAAACAATCAATACACTCCAAAACATAGAAAATCAACAAAATTCAAACGTTTTTCAAAAAATAAACCGCTACTTTATGTATACAAAGTATATGATAAATAATTGGGTACTTGATTACAACAGGGCAAAACAGTTAGCAATACTAAAAAAGCTACTAAGCGACACTCTCTACCTTTTACAATTTGTATTATCTTTTATTTTTCTAGTTTTGCTTGTCGTTATTGGTTTTATAAGTATAAAAAACTCAAGATGTGATGATGAACTTATGTGTGAGATGCAAAAATTATTAAAAATTTTAAAAAAGCATGGACTTATCAAAGAAGAGCATGAGAGTATGCAGGCATTCTTACAAAGG
>JAGXIA010000012.1 GCA_024635885.1 Helicobacteraceae bacterium
GCCTATTTGAGTAGTTTTTTTAAATCTAAAGAGAAGGTAGTTCCAATATTTAATTGACTTTCTACAACAATATTGATACCCAGTTCATCACAAAATTTTTTAACTATATGAAGACCTATCCCTATGCCTCTTTCTTGTTCTTTATAAAAACGTTCAAATACTCTTGCCGGATTTTCAATACCTTTTCCACTATCTTTTATATATAGAATATTATCTTTCAATACAATTTCCACATGCCCATTTATTTTATTATATTTAGCGGCATTTGTGAGTAAATTATCTACTATTCTACTCAACATGTCTCTATTAGTATACAATTTAGCGGGTATGACCTCTATATTAAATGCTACATGATTAAATAATTTTTCAACTACAGATACACGATTTTCTAACAAAGACTTTAAATCAAACTCTTCATTCTGGACTACGTGATTGTGTAAATATGAACGGAGATTTGATTGTAAATCCAGAATATTTTGAACACTATTTTCCATACGATCTATTTTACCGTTTCGACCATACTCTCTTTTAAGCATAGAAGTATTTAAGCGTAGAGTAGAGAGAGGTGTGTTGAAATCATGTAAAATATCTTTTATAAACTCTTCTGTTATATATAAAGACTTTCTAAGTGGAGACAAAGCATAAAAAGAAAAGAGCAAAGATAATATAAAGACACTTATCATCACAACTAGCAGATTCAAGATAATCTTATCTCTTATTTGTGACAGCTTCATACTATAATCATTTTTAGACAAATGAATCTTTATGCTGTTTTTTGTAGAGTTTGGTATTGAGAAATAGGCGGTTGCTCCCTTACTCCCCAGATATAATTTATATAGTTCATGTTTGTCAGAAGGAACAAAATCTATGCCATATTCATCACACTTCAAATCAAAGCTGCAGATTCTCATTTGTGAAAATATTGTTTCATTGAGTGTTTGCACCTCTTTTTTGTAATCCATATAAAAAATAGTGCTAACCAAGATAGCCATAGATATAAAAAAAAGAGAGAAACTCTTTACTAAGGCTTCGACCTCAACTCTTTTCAAGTATATATCCTATTGCTCTAACATTTTTTATTTCTAGTTCTGTGGTCTGTTTTAATTTATTCAGTGCTACTCTAAGTGCTGTCTCCGACGGATGCATTAAGCAGTCCATCAATATGCTTTTATCAAGTACCTTACCTATATTGTGTATAAAAAGATTAAATAATTTCTCCTGAACTTCCCCAAGTGAGACTATGTGCCCATCTTTAAGAAGCTCTTTTAATTGTGGATTGTATATTAGGTTCTTATACGAAATCTGTTTTTTATTTTGCATAAATTTTGCATTAACACGGATTAAAAGCTCTTGCGGGAAAAATGGCTTTTTTATATAGTCCTCTGCGCCAACCTCAAAGCCCTTAGATATTGAGTTTAAATCTACCAATGCGCTAATAAAAATTGCTGGTGTTGTGTCATCTGCATCTCTTAAACTCTGCAGCAGGTCTAAACCATTTAGTTCAGGTACATTAATGTCAAAAATATATAAATCATATTTCCCATTAAATGATGCATCAACTGCTTCGTTGCCGTCATAGACCAAATCTACGCCATAGCCTTCAATCTCCAGTAGCTCTTGAAGCGTTTGAGCCAATGCATAATCATCTTCTAGCAATAATATTTTATTTTTCATCAATCCAGCTACTAAAAATAATACCCTAAACTAATAGACGCATAGTTATTACTAGCTGCTGTGCTCAGGCCATAGGCATAACTCACACTAGTAAACCAATTATTGTCTATGCTATAAAAGGCATATAGTGAGGCCGTACTTATATCTCCAACACCCACATAAGAACTCTCAGATAGGTTATATCCAGCACTGGCATATAGCTTAGATGTAAAATAATAACCTATCCCTCCATTGTATCCGTTGGTATTTTTATAAGAAACAACACCTGGGACATCATCATCATTAATTATTGTATATGAGTAGCCTCCAAACAGATTTACTTTACTATTGATAGGATAGCTTAAACTGAGAGAAGCCAAATAATCTGTATTGTTATTTTTTAGTGAACTATTATAAGTTGGCAATATAACACCTGCACCAACACGTACATACAAAGAGTTTATAGCTCTTATTTTATAATATCCTGCAATGACAGAGTTGTTTAACCCGTTCTTATTATAAGTGCTGCTTTGTGTTTTATAATAAGATGTAGATGCCTGCACAGAGAGGTTCTTATAGTAATAATCAACTTGGAGTGAACTTGAGAGAGTCTTGGTCTTATTCAAAGTATTATAATCCGTATCCGAATAGCTAGCACCAACTATAATATCAAAATGATGTAGAGATACTGTACTTTTGATGGTACAGCCACGAATATCTACCAACTCTGTAAGAGGTGTATTTGGACATTTATCATAAGAATTATCAACCCCATCCATATCACTATCCACGTAAGCAAATAGGTTTATTGAAAGCAACAGCATAAATATTAATAATTTTTTCATTTTTATCCTTTATGTGTCGCCCAAAGGCGATATTTATATTATTAGTGCTCTGTATTATCCATATTATGTTCAACTTCTTGCTCATTGTGAATATTCTCTTGTTCTTGCTCAACGTGATGAATATTCTCTTGTTCTTGCATCATTTGACCTGCTTGGTTTTGATGCATATCTTCCATATGATGCATTTCTGCTGGTTCTGGCATATTTGACATCCCTTCATGCTCTGGCATATTTGACATCCCTTCATGCTCTGGCATATCTGACATCCCTTCATGCTCTGGCATATTCTTTTCCTGATGTTCATTTTCGCCCATTTGATGTTCACTATTTTCAGAATTCGCATTGCCTTGTTCCGATCTCATCTGCACCTGTAGCCTACTGATGGCTTCAGAACGATCTTCTTTATTCATAGTAGCCATTTGCTGCTTAAACTCATTCATCATTTTAACCCTATCTTGAGCCGGTGCGTTTCTGATCTGAGAAATTTGTGTATCTATATTGGCATCTGCCAAACCTAAAGTTAATGTTCCTAACACAATAAGTGTTGTTGTGATTCGTTTCATCTTCTGTCCTTTGTTTTGATGTTATTATTGTTACATAATAGTGTTAGTGAAGTGTTAGTTTAGAGAAGAGAGCCAATATATAAACTTAATGCTATAAATTATACAATCAAAAAGTTGTCCTATGGTCGTCGTTATAACCGACAACTCCCATGTCAATTGCTTCTGACATATTAAGCATTTGAGATTTTATATAGTTTATGCTATAGACAAAAGATTAATTTTTTGCAATAATACATAATATAAAATAACTTAAAAGGACTCAAAATGTGTAATATAGGAAAAATAGATAAAATTATAAGACTTGTATTAGGGTTAATAATAGTAACTTGGGGTGCTATAACAATGAATTTTTGGGGAATAATAGGAATAGCTCTTATAGGAACTTCTCTTATGAGTTTTTGTCCATTATACGCTCTTTTAAAAGTTAATACTGGTTGCAAAAAAGGTTAATCTTTTTTTATGTAATATTTAGTTTTATAAACAAACAATATTATGTTATAATTTCACTTCGAAAAATTTTAAAGAAAGTGGGTGATGTGATATGCCTGGTATTATACTTCGTCATGATGATAGTTTTGATGCATCTTACCGCCGTTTCAAAAAGCAGACTGACCGTAATTTAATCGTTACTGAAGCTCGTGCTCGCCGTTTCCATGAAACAGCAACTGAAAAGCTTAAGAAATTCAAAATTGCTTCTCGCAAGAAAATGCTTAAGCGTCTTTATATGATGAGACGTTACGAATCACGCCTGTAGACACTAGCCTTCGGGCTGTGTTTATCTTACTAAAAAACCTCAAAAAATCAACTTACAAACACTAACAAAGCAAGATATATAATTTTTTATATAAAATACTATATACCTACAGTTTCCCATAAATTTCATTATAAAAACTAAATGCATGTCTGTCACTCATTGAAGCTATATAATCAGCTACAACTCTGTGTTTATTTCTGACATCTAACTGTTTTCTATAAAATTCCGGAAGCATTTTTTCCTCTTCCATAAGTCCATGGTAAAGCCCTTTAATGGCTTGTTTACCTGCATACATTTTTATAACAATTTTTTTATGCTGGTACAGTTTAGTAAAAAGCAATTTTTTTAATTTCTTGATTTGTGTCTCTAATTCGGGTTCAAATCCAATAGGAATCTGAGTTTTACAATCAAAGGTAGCACTTAAAATTTCACCCGTATTTACTTTGTCTTTAGAGTGTTCTAAAAGAGAATACACAAGGTGATTAATTAAATGTGAGCTAAAACGATAACGAAACATCTCATCGTTTTCCTGTCCTACACCTTCATCTGCAACTTTTGTGAGTATGACCTTAATCAGTTCGCTTTCTCTTAAGTCTTCAAAACTGATTAGTCCAGAATTAACACCATCATCTATGTCATGACTGATATATGCTATCTCATCTGCACGGTCGACTATCATGGCTTCTAATGAAGGATGTGTATCTAGATTAAACTGCTCATGAATTTTTGCAGGAAGAAAGCTTTTTTTATATGGATAAGAGTGTTTTAAAATGCCTTCAAGTGTTGCAAAAGTAAGGTTTAACCCATTAAAAGCTTTATATCTTTTCTCTAGTAAAGAGACGACTCTGAAACTTTGAAAATTATGCTCAAAACCATGCTTAAAACCGTCATTTTTCAGGCACTCATCCAGAGTATCGCCGCCAACATGGCCAAAAGGAGTATGACCCAGGTCATGAGCCAAAGCAATGGCTTCTGCCAAAGCCTCATTGAGTCCAAGATCTGAAGTAATGGAACGGGCAATCTGAGACACCTCTATAGAATGCGTAAGACGGGTACGAAAAAAATCGCCCTCATGATTTAAAAAGACCTGCGTTTTATACTCGAGTTTTCTAAAACTTCCGGAGTGGATGATTCTGTCCCTGTCTCTTGCGTAAGGTGACCTAAAGTCTTTATCTATTTTATAAAATCTGTATTCTGGTTTCATGTTTTTATGCCTTTATAACTTTGTTTCGCCCTGCTTCTTTAGCCTTATAGAGTGCATTATCGGCTCTTTTCATAACAGCAAACGGGTCTTTGTCTTTTGATGTATTTTGCACAACTCCGGCAGAGATATTTATGTATATATTTTTAAAACTTTTTTTATTTCTGACACTAAAGGGACTTTTTGCAATTGTGTCTCTTAGTATATCTGTGTGAAGATAAGCATCCTCTGCGCCTTTAGAGGGGAAAAGCAAAACGAATTCTTCTCCACCATATCTATACGCTTTTCCGCCACCACTAACCTGGGCCAGTTTGGAAGCAACCATTTTAAGAACCTCATCACCTGTGTCATGTCCGTACGTATCATTAAATTTTTTGAAAAAATCTATGTCTATCATGCCGAGAGAATATTTCATCCCCAGTTTTGCCATGTCTTCCACAAGAGCACGTCTGCCGGGCAAGGCTGTCAGTTCATCATAAAAAGCAAGTCTGTAAGACTCCCGAATCAATAAGCCAAAAACAATCACGCCAATTGTTAAAAGAGAAAGTTCATTGGCATGTGGAAGTTTTAGAAAATAAAACCCAGCATAAAAAGTGAGTGCAATTACTAAAAAGGTACTATTGTATATCAAATATCTGTTAAACATGACCAATGAGATCAAAATAAACAAGACAAATATTCCAACAGCCACAGCCATATCTTTAAGCGGGTAAGAAGAGAATGCGAACATTTTAATGTTTAAATAATTATTTATCATCTCGCTTGGAAAATATATAAGATACAGCACTACAGCTATCTCTGCGATGAAAAATACAATCTTAAAAATACCCCAAATTGAAAAAAGACCACGCTCTCGAAGGACTAAGAAAATGATTAGATGCAAGGGATAAAGAATGGAGGTGTACAAAAATAAACTACCCGCTTTGGCAGCGCTGAAATACTCAAATCCAATATGTATCAATACCAAGGGAAGTATAATAAAGATAAATCTATTTCTATTAAAATGCCAAGATACCCATAGAACGAGTATGCTTATCGCATAAAAAAAATAAGGAACAAGACTAAAAATAACCTTTGGAATTTTTTCATCATAAAATATCATAAGAGAAAAAACTAGGGATATAAACAGGGGAATTGAAATATTTATAGTTATTGTTTTTAATGAATTCATATCTGTCTTTTATTAGAGATATAGCGCAGCACAAAGAGTCTGCACTAAGGAAGTATTAATAGTTTATGCTTTTTTCAAGAATTCTGTTTTTAAGAAGATTTTAGTTCCGTTTACACGACCTTCAATATGATCATCAATATCAGAAGGAAGGGCAATACGCGTTACCGTAGTTCCGCGTTTAGCAGTAAAACCTGCACCTTTTACTTCAAGGTCTTTAAGAATCACTACGCTGTCTCCTGCATTTAAAACAACACCGTTAGCATCTTTATGAACTATTTTATTTGTCTCAGCATTAACAGCTGAGTCAGCCCACTTTTTCTCATCTTCTTCTAAATACATCATCTCTACTAAGTCTTGGCGACCAAGTCTGTTTAATAAAATGTAGGACATGACTTTAACCGCAGGAGTCTCACTCCACATGCTGTCATTAAGACAGTTAAAATGATTTTCATCCATTGTATCGGGATTATTTATTTGTTCTTGGCATGTGGAACATACATAAATCGATTTATCAGCACTTGAATCCGAAGGCTTTACTTCCAAAACACTTAGACCTTCACTGCTTCCACAAAGCTCACATACTCCGCTACTTCTTTGTATTAACTCTTTTTCTATACTCATAAATCTACCTTTTAATTGTTTGAAATATCTCTATTTATTTATAACTTTATAACTGTTCCGACACCTTTACTGGTCAATATCTCCAGTAAAAGAGAGTGTTCAACTCTGCCGTCTATTATGTGTGCTTTTTCTACTCCGGCGTTCACTGCTTCAAGACATGCATCAACCTTGGGTATCATCCCGCCGTGTATTGTTCCATCAGCTTTATATGCTTCTATCTCTGCTTGAGTCAGTGTATCTAATAAATTTTTATCTTTATCAAGAACACCTATAATGTCTGTCATAAATATAACTTTTTTTGCACCGATCGCTGCTGCTATTTTACTTGCTGCCAAATCAGCGTTAATATTAAAACCAGGATGACCGATTTCATTTGCAGATGCTATCGGTGCGATGACCGGTATAAATTTGTCTGCGAGTAAATTTGTTATAACCTTGCTGTCAATGTTAACAATCTCACCGACCAATCCATACTTTCCACCGTCTTTAGGAACTGCTGTAATAAAGTTTGCATCTTTTCCGGTCATGCCCAAGGCTTTTGCTCCGTGCATGTTTAACAAAGTAGTTATCTCTTTATTAATGCTTCCGCTGAGGACCATCTCAACAACTTCCATAACCTGTGCATCTGTTACTCGCATTCCGTCTACAAATTCACTCTTTATTTGAAGCCTATCAAGCATTTCATTTATTTTATTGCCGCCGCCGTGAACGATAACAGGCTTAATACCAACGAGATACAAAAGTATAATATCCTGTGCAAACTTGTCTTTTAGCTCAGGATTTATCTGTGCAGAACCACCATACTTAATAACAAAAACTTCATTCGTATATTGTTTTATATAAGGGAGAGCTTCTAGGAGGGTTTGCGCTGTTTCAATTTTTTTAATCAATATAATCCTTCATGCCGCTATTTAATAGAAAAATTATAGCACAAAGGATATTTTTTTGGTATAAAGTCAGAGGCGTGAACGCCCTGGATAATAAAATATGATGCAGCTCTTTACGCAAACATTCACCGATATATAAATACAATTAGAATTCACTGAAAATGAAAAAAACTTGTTCGATAGAAAGGAACTGCTGTCGCTGTGATGCAGCTTTTACATCAACTTGACAATGCTAATAAATTTAGCAATACTAATATAACTAATTAGATTATTATAAATATATAAAGGTAAAGCATGAAAACATTCTTTAACGGACTAAGTATAATAATTCCTACAGCTCTCATTTTATATATTATTGTTTGGGTTATTAAATATACAGAATCTTTATTTAAACCTATAATCACTTTGCTTTTGCCAGAGAACTATTATATTTTAGGAATGGGTTTCCTCAGCGGTATAATGCTTGTATTTTTTGTAGGTTTGATGCTAAAGTTATGGATCATGCAAAAATTAAAAGAATATATTGAAAAAATAATTCATAGAACACCTATATTGGGTACAGTTTACGGCAGCGTAAAAGACTCATTTAAATTTATTTCTTCATTAAAGAAAGATGAAAGCAAGCATGTAGTACTTGTTGATATTCCAGCTATGAATGCACAGATTATAGGCATTGTAACACGTAGAGATTTTGAAAACTTTCATGAACTGGAAATGGATGAACCAGTATTTGTATATTTTCAGATGAGTTACAATGCAGGTGGTTACTCACTTTTCATACCAAAAAAGCATATAAAACCTCTAGATTTAGACATAGAAGAGACTATGGGCTTTATAGTGACTGCAGGTATGTCCAATACAAAGGAAGATAAAGATGCAGAAGAAAAGACTGACAATCAATAAACTGCTCTTACATACTAGAGCAGTGTGATTATCTTCTGCCTCTTGGTGAAGGAGTTCTATTGTTAGGTCGGCTTCTGTTGTTTGATCCTCCGCCTCTTTTTTTCTGAATTGGTTCAGCTTTTATGGACGGGTCTGGAGCGAAACCTTTTATAACAAACTTGTGTATGTCTTTTTTAATAAGTCTTTCAATATTTTCTAAAAGTTCTTTCTCGTCAATACATACAAGAGATACAGCCTCTCCAAAATTTCCGGCACGGCCTGTACGTCCTATGCGGTGAACATAATCTTCAGGAACGTTTGGCAGTTCAAAATTTACAACATGCGGCAACTGGTCTATATCTATTCCACGAGCAGCAATATCTGTTGCGACAAGAACTCTAACCTCTCCAGATTTAAAATCAGCAAGAGCTTTTGTTCTTGCGTTTTGACTTTTATTTCCGTGAATAGCCGCAGATGTTATGCCGTCTTTTGAAAGCTGTTCACTTAGACGATTTGCACCATGTTTTGTTCTCATAAAAACTAAGACTTGCTTCCAGTTTCCTTGCGTTATTAGATGAGAAAGCAGTTCACGTTTTTTCTCTTTATCTACAGGGTGAATTACTTGAGTAACCTGTTCAGAAGAGATATTTCTGCGGGCAACTTCTACAAGAGCCGGTGAATTAAGCAAACTGTCTGTCAGTCTTTTTATTTCAGCAGAAAAAGTAGCTGAGAAAAGAAGGTTTTGACGGGTTTTTGGCAAAATGGCTAAAATTTTTCTAATATCATTGATAAATCCCATGTCCAACATTCTGTCTGCTTCGTCCAAAATCAAAAAGTCAACTTTTGAGAGGTCAATAGTCTTTTGAGAAACATGGTCCAGAAGTCGCCCTGGAGTAGCGATAACAATATCAACACCTTTTCTTAGGGCAACGATTTGGGGGTTAATTTTTACTCCGCCAAAGATTACCATAGACTTAAAGGGAAGAAATTTTCCATATAGGGCAACACTCTCAGCAACCTGAGCCGCAAGTTCTCTTGTAGGAGTTAAAATAAGTGCACGAACTACTGGCTTACCTGAATGTGGTTTATGACGGCTTAGAAGCTCTAGCATAGGCAGTGTAAAACCTGCTGTTTTTCCGGTTCCGGTTTGTGCGCCGGCAAGAAGATCTCTTTTCTTTAAAATGATTGGGATTGCTTCTTTTTGAACAGGAGTAGGTTCAGTATACCCCTGTTCTTTAATTGCACGAAGTAGTGGTTCACAAAGTCCGAGTTGTTTGAATGGCATTAATTAAGTCCTAAAAGTATTATAAATATCGTTCATTATAGCATGATTTGGGCTTAAATTTAAAAATGAGATTCTAAGACTCCTTTTACGCTATAATTACGCCACTCATTCAAGGATTTTTTATGTCATCAACTGCTACACTTTTAAAGCGTCATAACCACCGTGTTCATCCATGTAAACCTGAACAAAAACAAGAACTTTTAAACTTATTGCTTACTCAAAACGCTAACAAAACTATTTTAGTTGTTGCTTCGGATACGACTGGCATAATAAACAATGTTGAAGATGCCAAAAACACAACAATTATAAGCGATGAAGATTTGGCAAAATCTCCAGAATTAAAATGCGAACTTTTAATCAGCTATGATTTACCGCAAAAAGCAATCATATATATGACCCGTATTGCCAGAACAAGTGAATTTGCTTTAATATTACTCGATCCACAAGAACAAACACTTTTATACCCTATAGAGACTCTTACGGGAAGAACTCTTATGCAAGAGACTATTGCTGGTTTTGAAACTGTTATCCCAAAAGCAGAACCTGTTAAAAAAGAGTTCAAGCCTAGAGATGACAAAAAAGAGTATAAGCCTAGAAGTAATGACTTCAAAGGTGAAAAGAAAGAATACAAGCCAAGAAGCACTGACTATAAAGGTGAGAAGAAAGAATATAAGCCTAGAAATACTGAAGATCGTGGCGATAAAAAATATGGTGATAAGCCTGCCAGAGATGATAAACGACCAGCCAAAAAACCATACAATAAAGATGCTGGCAAGTCAAACTCTTGGGACAATAAGGACAAAAAAAGTTCAAAATTTCTAGGAAAAGATGAAAATGGAAAAGCTATATTTTCCGGTAAAAGTGGAGATAGAAACCACCGCCACGATGGTACTCCAAAAGATTATGTTCCTAAAGTACCGGGTAGAAAAATAAACATCAAATCCCTTAAAAAACCAGAAGAAAAAGAGTAATTAATTATTTTTATTAAACTCTAACATCTCTTCGTTGCTAATTGGTTTTTTCTTTGTTTTATTAAAAGCCTTTTCTGCCTCTTTTTCGCTATAGTTTCTACACTCTTTTGGGACTACAGCATTCGGGTCACTTGCTATTTGGTCACACATAGCGGCATTAAATGTAATATTTGAACATCCACTAAAAATAAAAACGCTTACTAAATATACTTTCCACATGCCAATACTTCCTTATTTCTTTTTAACAATCAAATCTAAATATTTTGAAGGTGTAGCCTTCATCATAGCTTGAGCCAACCATTTAATTTGAAAATATGCCGCACCGCTGTCTCTTAGTGTAAAGTAGTTCTTTAAACTTCTAAGGTTAAACGTTACAACCATATCAACTTTGACGTTATCAGTGACAATATGCTTAAATGCATCACCAACATTACGCTTCTTCTTTCCAGCCTCTAATGCCTTGAAAAGTGCCTCAGCATTCCCTTCTAACTCTTCAATAAAAGGTATTGAACTTTTTGCGACTGCAATTGAATGAAAATCTTCTACAATTTTTGACTGATATTCCAGCTTGTCATAAATGGCACCGATTTCTATTTTATTGTACTCTTTGTCGAGGGTTACAAACATGTTGAAACCTAAAATTTTATCAATAAAAAAATCTTTATCACCACCATGTTTCGAAGCAACGAAAGCATTAATAATCGAACTCATAGTATAGCGGGTACTTCTGACACTTATGGCTTGCATTCTATGTCTTGCATGTTCTTGCAAAACTCCCCGAGAAGTTCCACGAACTAGAAAGCTCAAATTTGCATGCTCTAAAATCGAGTGATGAAAATATGTCCAAGCTAAATCATCAAGAAGAGTAGAATCTTCAATGCTGTTTATATCTTCACACATCTCGTGATTTGGCATATTCTCTTCAATATGTTTAATAACTTCATTTTCACTATTTTCAAATGAATCATAACAAGTTCTAGCAGCTGTTTCTGCAACACCAAGTCCAGTCTCTTGTAAAAGAACTACCTCAGGTCTGCTATATTTTATGCCGTACATATCTTCCATAATTAATCCTAACTTGTTATGTTTTTCTACTTACTTTATTTGCTCGATAAACTGTATATGTAACTTTTTCGTTTTTTGGTCCAGATATAATATTATCTAATTCTTCTAAATTTAATCTATTGGCTTGCGCTTCGTATGTAATTCCAAAGAAATAGAAGATGAAATCCCAAGTTCTAACTATTATTTTGATAATTAATTTCATTATTTTCTCCTTAGCAGTATATTTTATTATTGATTCAAAAATCCTATGGATTTTCACTGTCAAAGTTTACGCTTTTTCTCTTTGGGATACGTTATAAGCCGTGTTTTTTACTATGCACTTAATTTGTCCTCTTAACATTCTACTATAAAAAAACTAATCTTACTTTTGTACTCCATCCAAGACTGGCACAAAATCACATTCTTCAAGTTCTTCACTTTTTATTGATGAACCGTTCTTTTTAAATCTCATAATTACCTGTTTAGAGCCTTTTTGCATGGGAGCGACCAAAACACCTCCATCACTTAGTTGTTCAAAGAGTTTTGCGGGTATCTCTTTTGCTGTTGCGGAAAATAAAATTCTATCATATGGAGCATACTGAATCCATCCATTTTGTCCATCATCAGTTCTTGTGTGAATATTATTTATATTGAGCTTTCTAAAACGAGATTTTGCTTCTAGCATTAAAGATTCTATTCGCTCAATCGTAAAAACTCCGCGAAATATATGTGAAAGAACTGCGGCTTGATATCCACTTCCACAACCAACTTCCAAAACTCTGTCAGCACCTTTTGGCTCTAAATACTGAGTCATCTTTGCAACCGTTAAAGGTGAACTTATCCATTGCGAGGCGCCCATTGGCAGTGCATCTAACTTATAAGCGCTGTGTCTAAATCCTGCGGGGACAAAAACTTCACGATTTGTATCTGCTATAGCATTTTTTACTTCATCACTCAGGGTAAACTTTTTATGACAGTCTTCAGCTAATCGAGCCGTTTTTGTCGCTGTTATTCTATCCAATTCCAACATCCATATATCGCCTCATTAAGGCTATTTCATTTTTACTGTATTTTAGCTCTAAGCAAGGGCTATTCCCATTAAGAAGCACTTTTCCCTGCGGATTTATAATAGCATTTGTTTTTGTGCAATCCTCATTTAAACTGTCACTTGCAACAACATAACACTGATTCATAATTGCAAGTGCCTGCGTCAATACTGTAAAATGTTCTGCTCGTAAAACTCCCCACCATGAGGGGACAACTATAACATCAGCACCTTCGAGTTTTTGCCACAGCTCTTTAAATCGCAATTCAAAGCAAATAAGTATGCCTATCTTAATCCCCTCGACTTCAATTATTTCCACATGCCGAGATTCACCCTCTTCGAAATACTCATGTTCATTACCAAAATGAAAAAGCTTGGCTTTAGCTCTCTCATAAATAACTTCACCATTGTGAATAACTTTTACAAAATTATAAACCTTGGAATCTCTTTTCTCAATAATAGTCAAAATAATTATCTTGCCAAAGGAGACTTTTTTAATCTCCTCCATGGCATGTGGAAAAAATTCTGTTACAGCCTCAAAGTTATCATAATCAAAACCGGTTAGACAAACTTCAGGTGCAACTATTAACGATTTATCAGAAGTTTGCTCTATAAGTTTTAAAAGTGTTTGGAGGTTAGTGTTATAGTTGTTAGTAGTTAGTAGAGAGAGTGAGCAGAGTTTTTGCTCGCTCACTTTAGAAGTCATCACCAAAACTCAAACTTCCTTTTGAGTAATTTGTTACTGTTCCCTCAAAGAAATTAGTTTTTTGATCATTAAACTTTGCAAAATCATTTACCCATTTAATAGGATTTTCAACATTATAAAGTTTGTCAAATCCTACTGAGTTTAATCTGTCATCAGCAAGAAATTTAATATATTGCTCAACAATAGAATCTGTTAAACCTAAAATTTGTCCCTGAGTGATATATTTCCCCCATTCAGATTCAAGCTTTACTGCCTCTTTAAACATCTCTATTACTTCTGCTCTTAATTTGTCAGTAAAAAGATCAGGTCTCTCTTTACGAAGAGTATTAATAAGGTTTTGAAAAAGTACAAGGTGCGTTACTTCATCTCTTTGTATGAACCTAATCATTTGTGCAGAGCCAAGCATTTTGCCAGAACGAGCCAAAGTATATATATATGTAAATCCACTATAAAAATAAATACCTTCCAAAATCTGATTTGCAAAGCAGGCTTTAACAAAGTTGTGTTCATTTGGATTTCTAGCAAGCTCTAAATAAACTGCTGCAATCGCATCATTTTTACCTTTTAACATCATGTCTCGACGCCAAAGGTCATAGATCTCTGTGGAGTTTGTAGAGATACTGTCAACCATAACTGCGTAGCTTTGTGAATGGAGAGCTTCTTCAAAGCTTTGTCTAACTAAAATGAGGTTGATCTCTGGAGAAGTAATATATGGATTTACATTGTCAATAAGATTATTTGTTTGTAGGGAATCCATAAAAATAAGTTGTGAAAGCGCCTTGTCATAAGCTGTTTTTTCAGCATCTGTAAGATTTTTATAGTCATTGACATCTCTTGTCATGTCGACTTCTTTAGGAAACCATGTATTGTTCAGCATCACTTCCCATAGGTTATATGCCCACTGATATTTAATATTATTTAGTTCAAAGATACCGGTAGGATTACCGCCAAATACTCTTCTATCGTTTACATTTTCAGTTGAATCTGGATTGTAAATCGTTTTTCTCTTCATAACTTGCTCCAAAAAATTTATACTTTTAGTTTATTATTCGTGATTATATCTTGACGAAGGTTCTTTCTAGTTTAAAGAAAAATTATCTCTGCAGAATCAATATATTCAACCACAATTTCATATCTTATATTGCCAGACAAGAGCTTTAATCTTTGCCTAAAATCTATGGATTCAATGACTGTAATTATTTTACAGCTTCTTCCTCTTTTTTAGCATCAAAGCCTTGTGTACCATGCTTCTTACTGTAGTTTCCCGCAGACTCATCAATGGATTCAACCATCTTGTTTTTAAATTCAGTTGCAGTATGTCCAGTTTCATGTGAATATATAATATATGCCCCAACTGCTAAAACAAATATCATTAAAAAAGTATTGTTATTCCTGTTAAAGGAAAAAGCTAAAATTACGATTACAACCAAAGAGATTGGATACATTATACCATCCATATTTTATCCTTATAATTTACCTAGAATGAAGTATATCATATTAGTATAATAAAAAGTGATGGTATGTTTAAAATGCAATAAGGGAAGGTTATTTCCACATGCCAGAGAGTATGGCATGTACAAAATAAAGATTAGAAATGTTATTTGTTATTTACGAGAATATCTTTTTCTCTCTGCTTCTGTTAAGTATCTTTTACGGATACGAACAGATTTAGGTGTTACTTCAAGAAGCTCATCATCTTCAATCCACTCTAGTGCACGCTCTAAAGACATATCACGTGGTGGAATAAGTTTAATTGCTTCATCAGCACCTGATGAACGTACATTTGATTGAGCTTTACCTTTAATAGGATTAACAACTAAATCGTTTGAACGTGAATGCTCACCAATAATCATACCTTCGTAAACCTCAGTCTGAACACCGATGAAAAGAACACCACGGTCTTGAATACCAAATAGTGAGAACGCTAAAGTAGAACCAGGAGTCATAGATATTAATGCACCATAGCTTCTTGATTCAACAGTTCCAGAGTAAGGACGGAACTCCAAGAAAGAGTGATTCATAATTCCCTCACCTTTCGTGTCTGTTAAAAACTGACCACGGAAACCGATAAGTGCACGAGCTGGAATTTCAAACTCGATTCTTTGGAAACCTTGACCCATTGGAAGCATAGATTTCATTTCAGCTTTACGTTTACCAAGACGTTCAATAACACTGCCCGATAATTCTTCAGGAACATCAATTACCAGGTGCTCGAATGGCTCACATTTTACGCCTTCCATCACTTTAACAATAACTTCTGGACGAGAGATACTAAACTCAAAATCTTCACGACGCATATTTTCAGCAAGAACAGTAATCTGAAGCTCACCACGACCTGATACTTTAAATTTACCTTCACCTACAACTTCAAGTCTCATTGCAACGTTTGTATTCATCTCAAACTCAAGTCTCTCACGAAGTTTGTTAGAAGTAACGTGCTTACCCTCTTTACCTGCAAGAGGAGAATCATTTACAGCAAAAACAACTGTTAAAGTCGGCTCTTCAATGTGCATTGGATCAAGTGGCATTGGATTGACTGGATCACAAACAGTATCTCCAACCTCAACAGTTTCCATTCCTGCAAATGCAACAATATCACCAGCTTCGGCTTCGTTAATTTCCATACGGTTAAGACCGTGGAAACCGATAAGTTTAGAAATTTTACCTTTTACAAGTTCACCATCAGCTTTTGCAAGCATAATGTTGTCACCTTTTTTTACGACACCGTTGAAAATACGAGAAATACCAATTTTACCAACATAGTTATCATAGTCTAGTGTAAATACTTGTGCTTGAGTATGGTTTTCTCTGTCACCCTCTGGCTCAGGAATATGCTCTAAAATTGCATCAAAGATACATTGGAAATCTCCATCAGGATCACTCATATCCATTTTAGCCATACCATCACGTGCAGCTGCATAAATAATTGGGAAATCTTGCTGATCATCCGTAGCACCCATTGCAGAAAACAGGTCAAACATCTCATCAACAACACGTTCTGGATCAGCTGAAGGCTTGTCGATTTTATTGATAACTACAATTGGCTTTTTACCAAGTGCTAACATCTTCTTAACAACAAACTTAGTTTGAGGCATAACACCCTCATAAGCATCAACAAGAACTAAAACACCATCTACCATTTTAAGAACACGTTCAACTTCTCCACCGAAGTCAGCGTGACCCGGAGTATCAATAATATTAATTTTATAGTCTTTATAACGGATAGCTGTATTTTTAGAAAGAATCGTAATTCCTCTTTCTTTTTCTAAATCATTACTGTCCATTGCTCTTTCAGTATGAGCCTCATGAGCGCCATATGTTCCTGACTGTTCTAACAGTCCATCAACAAGTGTAGTCTTACCATGGTCAACGTGAGCGATAACTGCAATATTTCTAATCTTTTGCATAGTGTTCCTTAATTATCAGTTTCTTAATTTTTTATGAAACTAATGTAAAAATTTTCGCGATTATACCTTAATAAATGTTAGATAATCGTAAAATAAGTGATATACTTATTAATTA
>JAGXIA010000013.1 GCA_024635885.1 Helicobacteraceae bacterium
TCAGAGGCTTCTTCTCTTATATGCTCGATTCCTTTATGACAAACGATACACTCATTCGCAGCAAATAAATAGGAACTAAAAAGTAAAAGAAGTAAAATAAATTTCATTTAATTTATG
The DNA here is from genome assembly GCA_024635885.1 of Helicobacteraceae bacterium. Classification (GTDB taxonomy): domain Bacteria; phylum Campylobacterota; class Campylobacteria; order Campylobacterales; family Sulfurimonadaceae; genus Sulfurimonas. The sequence continues at coordinate 118 of JAGXIA010000013.1, forward strand.
CTAATTTATCTTTTGAAATAGCGTCAAGTACACCATTAATAAATTTAGGAGACTGTTCAGTTCCGAATGCTTTAGTAATCTCAACTGCTTCATTTATAACAACCGCAGAATCAAGCTCACCAAAAAGAATTTCATAAGATGCAAGTCGAAGAGTAGCTCTTTCAATACTTCCGAGTCTCTCAAAATCCCACTCTTTTAAATGTTCAACTATAGCTTTATCACAAGCTTCAAGGTGCTCCATAACTCCTGCAAAAAGTGCAAGTGCAAAATCTTTTTGCTTGTTACGGATTTTCTTCTCTTCTAAAATCTCATCAGTATGCTCAGCTATATTTCCATTGCCTAAATCATAAGCATATAAAAGACTAACAACTGCCATTCTTGCGTGATGTCTAGTTGCCATTATATAGCCTCATAAAGGTCAAGCATTTCAATAATAACTGTCATCGCTTCAAAACCTTTATTGCCGGCTTTTGTGCCTGCACGTTCTATTGACTGTTCAATATTGTCAGTTGTCAAAAGACCGAATGAAACAGGTTTTTGGTACTTTAAACTCATCATTGCTATCCCTTTTGTAGCCTCTGCTGAGACATAATCAAAGTGAGGAGTCGCTCCGCGAATAACTGCACCTAAAGCACATACAGCGTCATATTTGCCACTTACTAGAAGCTTATCAATAACCATAGGAAGCTCAAACGCTCCCGGCACTAAAACATGTGTTAAATCATCCTCTGTTCCACCATGACGAGCAAATGCATCTTTTGCACCTTCAACCAATCTATCTACAATAAAATGATTCCATCTTGTACTTACAATCGCGATTTTTTTGCCGTTTATTACTTTTAATTGACCTTCAACTAACTTCATCTATATCTCCCTAATTTTTTTAATTTTAGCTACTAAAGCTTCTAACTCGTCAAGCTTAATCATGTTTGGACCGTCACTAAGAGCAACACTTGGGTCAAAGTGAGTCTCAAAAAAGAAACCATCCACCCCGACTGCCGCTGCTGCACTCGCTAAATATGGAACCATTGAGCTGTCTCCACCAGTTTTTCCGCCTAAAGCTCCAGGCATCTGAACCGAGTGAGTCGCATCAAAAATAGTTGGAGCAAATTCTCTCATAATTACTAAAGAACGCATATCTACTACTATGTTTCCATACCCAAAAGATGAGCCCCTCTCACACAGATAAACTCCGTGTTTTTTAGAATTTTCATAGTTTACTTCGTCACAACCACGGGTTTTGAGTACTTTTGCTACCGAGTATCTCATATCTGGAGGATTTATAAACTGCCCTTTTTTGATATTTACCTCTTTTGTAGTTTTTGCACATGCCACAAGTAAATCTGTTTGGCGACATAAAAAAGCAGGAATCTGAAGCATATCAACTACCTCAGCCACACTAGCTACTTGTGCAGTTTCATGGACATCTGTCACAACTTTAAAGCCAAAATCATTTTTTACTTTTTCTAAAATTCGAAGTCCTTCTTCAAGACCAAGACCTCGAAAACTCTCAAGTGATGTTCTGTTTGCTTTGTCAAAACTAGACTTAAAATAAAAATCTATAGAACTGTCATTTTGATAAATTTCTAAAGATTTAGCAATTTTAAAAATGTTTTCTTCACTCTCAATAACACAAGGACCCGCTAATAATGTCATAATTCACCTTTTAAATGCAGTTTAAAAATAGAAAATGATTATAGCATAATGCTCTTAAGTTCTTTATGACTAAGGACTTTATATCTACTTGGCACGCGCTACCATGATGCCTGCGAAAATAATTAGACAGATTCCACATACCGTGATAAAATCAGGAAAAAAGTCCCCTAAAAGCATGCCGACTAAAATTGAGAAGACAATATTTGAGTAACTGACAGCTCCGACTATTCCGGCTTTTGTTTCTCCATAAGCTTTAGTCATAAGCAGCTGCGAGATTGTTGCAAGAACGCCCATACCAATAACGTAAAACCAGACTATACCTTGAGGCATAACAAACTCACCAAGTAAAAAATCAAGGGAGGGCATGTGGAAATAGGGAGATATTAAAAACAAAATAACAGGTCCGATTGTTCCTATGCCCATAAAAGATAAAACAATAGCACGCGTATCATAATAGTTTTTCAACTCTCTAATAGAAGTATAGGCAAGTGCAGCACCTACTCCGCTAAAAACTCCCAGTACATCATACTTGCTAAATCCGATTCCGCTTGGCTGAGTAATAAGTAAAATTCCAATAAAACCTAAGCCAATAGCACTCCATCCCTTATATGAAAGCTTCTCTTGCAAGAACAGCCATGCAAAAACTGCTGTAAAAATAGGTGATGTTTTTGAAAAAGTCATTGCGTCACCCAAAGGTATATGTGCAATATTGTAAAAAAAGGCTAAAAGTGCTGTAAAGCCCATAAACCCTCTAAAAAAAAGAAGCCAAGGTTTTCCGCCGACATGTTTCATAGGTTTTCTCAAAACTGCAAAACCTACTAAAGCAACACCAAAAATATTTCTAAAAAAAACAACTTCTAAAGAGCTCATCGACTCGCTCGCAAGTTTGGCAAATGCACCCATAATGGCAAAGGTAAAGGATGCTATCAGCATATACTTTACACCCTTGTTTAATTCTCTTATTAATTTCATAAATGCAATTGTACCCATTTATTAACTTCTCTTTTCTATAATGCCAGCACTTAATTAAAGGGGAAATATGGGAAATTTATTACTACTAGCAATTATCGGAGGATTTTTTTACTGGATTTTTAAAAGTTATGCTACCTACTCCACTGAGTACACAAAACAGGCTTTTAAAAATATGAGTATCACCAAAGAGTCTTTAGGCAAAAGTGAACTTGGTCTTTTTGTAGCACTTGTTGCAAAAGTTGCGAAGGCTGATGGAAAAGTTGATGCTCTTGAGGCGCAGCTTGTAGGGATTATGTTTGATGATATATCAGCAGTTTTTCCAGAGCCTGTAAAAACGAAAAATATACTAAAAGAGATTTTCAGTGAAGAAAAAGATACTTTTAGCAACTTTGAAGATATCGCTCATACTTTAGGTCAGGCTATAAAAAGAGATAAATCCAAACAGCAGCAATTTATGAGCTTTTTAATTCAGCTTGCTTTTGTTGATGGTGAAGTTAGCCCAAATGAGGAAGAGGTTCTACAGACTATTGCCGAAGCTTTTGAATTTGATCCGAATCATTATCATGCTATTTTTGAGCAGTTTGAAAAAATGATAAAAAATATACATCCAAAAGCCAATATCAGCGATGCCTATAAACTTTTAGAGGTAAAAGAGAGCGATGACATTAACCATATTAAAAAAGCGTATAGAAAACTTATACATAAGTACCATCCGGACATCATAAAATCACAAGGTAAAGATGAAGCTTATATGCAAAAAGCAACTCAAATGACACAAGAAATAAATCAGGCATATGAGATGATAAAGAACTCACGAAAATAATTTAAAACTTTTATGCTAAAATTTCTTCATCATTATGAAGGACATTTATGTATAAAAATATAATTATATCTATAATCATCGCCATCTTTGCGGGGTGTTCTGCACCAAAGCCCGACACAAAACCTAACTGGTATTTATTCCCCGAAAAAGATTTTAATAATTTTTATGCCGTTGGTTCCGGAGCAGATATAAATGATGCCCAAAACCGTGCCGTTGCTTCTTTGAGAGAGAATTTATACACAGAACTTAATGCTGAATTTAAAAAGCCCAACCACAGACTTGGTGAAGTTGACAATGCTGTACTATCAGAAATTTTTAAATTTAATGAATATATTTCTATGAAACTTTCTTTGAAAAATGTAAAAGTAGAAAAATTTACAAAATTTCAAGGTGAGACTTTAGTCTTAATAAGTATTCCTAGAGTAGATATTTTTAATCAGTTAAAACGAATGTCCTACATGAAATTTCAAAATGTTCAAGATGCTTATGAAAAGTCTGAAAATAGTATGGCTATAACAAAGTACATTGTGCTTAGACCACTCCTACAAGAGTATCCTTCACTAGCTTCTTATGCGGCCTTTAAAGAGTACAGCATATCAACATATAGTGCGGACAAAGAATTTAATTTTTTAAAAAAAATTCGCCAAGAGTATAAAGACTTGAAAGAAAAAATAAGTTTTTATGTTCTCAGTGATGCAAATTCAATAGCATTTGCACAAAGCATAAAATCTGCTATAGAGAATGAAGGTTTAACAGTACAAAGCACTCCGCTAAGTCAGGACTCTTTAAAACTTATTATCACATCAACAACTACTGACACTCAGGATTATAGTTTTAATAAATCAAGCAATCTGGTTAAATACAATACATATGACATAAATAAAAATGAAGTTGCATTTAAACAGCATACTTTTATAGGTAAGTCCAGAAAAAGCTATAGTGACGGTAAAAAGCAATCGGTAGTGCAAGCAACATCAAAAATAAACAAACTTGGAATTTTCTCTTTTATAGGATTAAAGACTAAATAATAAAATTTAGTGTATAGAATTTTTTTAAGATTAGCATAGTATAATTTAGTAATTAATATTTAAGGAGATCAAATGATCAAAGCTCTTTCATCAATGGCAATAGCAGGTTTAGTAGCTGCAACTATTATAGGATGTGGTGCTGCACCAGAGCCTAAGCAAGAAGAAACGGATTTCCGTTGTAAGCAAGAAAATGTATTAGCTCCTAAATGGACTTGTATTCCAATGGTTGAAGGTGCTTATGCAGGTGTTGGTATTTCTCCTAAAAGTGCTGCAGGTGTCGGTCATATGAGAAGAGTTGCTACAGCTAATGGTCGTTCTGACTTAGCGCAGCAAATAAAATCTCAAGTAAAAGATAAAGTAGAAACTTTTACACGTACTACTGGTCTTGGAGATGCTGAAACTGTTGATAATGTAAATACAGCTGTATCTAAGCAAATTGCTAAAGTTGACTTACAAGGTTCTAAAGCAGTTGATGCTTGGACTGCTCCTTCAGGTGCATTATACCTTTTAGTAACTGTTCCAGAAGCTACAGTAAATGGCGAAGTTAAAGCAGCTGTTAAAACCAGTTTTAAAAATGACAATGCTTTGTGGCAACAATTTCAGTCTAAAAATGCTTTAGAAGGTTTAGACAAAGAATTCCCAACTGAATAATGAGAGGTTTTCTAACTTCATTAATTTTAGTTTTATTAGTGATAACAGGCTGTAATTCTCAGCCTGAAGCAAAAAAAAATAATAATAGTGAGCCATCTTGGGTTATGAACCCTAATCAAGATGGGAAAAATGGTGCTGTCGGTGTTGCCGGCAGAACATATGATCAAAAGCCTTCTTCTCAAAGAAAGCTGGCGATTACACGAGCACTTGATGAACTTACACTGCAGCAAGGTGTAAAAGTTAGAATGAGTATGAATAAAGAAGAAGTTGTAAATAACGACAGGTCAAATACACATTTTGATCAACAAAGTAGTTATAAGGCATCCTCAACTGTTACTGCCCATATAGAAGAAGTCTGGAAAAATCCACTTTCAGGCGACATTTATATTTGGATGGTAATAGAATAAGTTCTCTCTCTCGAGAGAATTCATTTAAACAATCTTACAATCACCTTTAATTTCGATATAATTCCAAATAAAATATAATTTTCTAACAGACTTAAAGTACTCAAAACTGCATCTACTTAGAATCACAAGGCAAAAACAATGAAAAAAATCGCCATTATTGGTCGTCCGAATGTTGGAAAGAGCTCTCTTTTTAACCGTTTAGTAAAAAAAAGAGATGCGATTACATCAGAACAAGCCGGAACTACTAGAGATGTAAAAAGACGAAATGCTGTTATTATCAATAAGCATGTCGAACTTTTAGATACTGGTGGATTAGACAAAGGATGCGAACTCTTCGACAAAATCAAAGAGATGTCACTAAAGGCTGCGTACAAAGCTGACATCATTTTATTTATGGTTGATGGAAAAGGTTTACCTGAAGAGGAAGATAAAAAATTGTTTTATGAGCTTCAAAACATGGGCAAAGATATAGCTCTTGTTGTAAACAAGATTGACAACGACAAAATGAAAGAAAAGCTTTGGGAATACTATGAGTTTGGTACAGATGCAATATTTGGTATATCAGTAGCACATAATAGAAATACAGTAGAACTTCTTGAGTGGATTGCTTCAAAAGTTCCAGATTCTGACATTGTTAAAGAAGAAGAAGAGATAGAAGAAGCGGAAGAAAAAGCTCTTGCAAAAGTTGAACCGGAACTTGATGATGATGAATTCTTTTCCCAATATGAGCATGAGGATGCTGATGATGACGGATACTTTTATACTGATGTAGAAGAAGTAGAAGACGACTCTATTTTTGCCCAAAATGACATGATTAAAGAGTTTGATGAAAACGATCTCAACCATATTAAAATTGCCATTATAGGTCGTACAAATGTTGGAAAAAGTTCTCTTTTAAATGCTTTATTAGGCGAAGAACGTTCTGTTGTCAGTACTGTAGCAGGAACTACAATAGATCCCATAGATGAAACGGTAGAATATAAAGGCAAACAGCTGACATTTGTCGACACTGCTGGTTTACGCCGTCGTGGAAGAATATTAGGTATTGAAAAATACGCTCTAATGAGAACTACTGAGATGCTGGAAAATTCTAATATGGCTCTTATTGTTTTAGATGCCAGTGAACCATTTATGGAATTAGATGAAAAAATAGCTGGACTTGTAGACAGTAACAGACTAGCATGTATCATTGTTTTAAATAAGTGGGATATCTCCAAAAGAGAAGAACATGATAAAATTATTTTAGACGTTAGAGATAGATTTAAATTTTTAGCTTACGCGCCAATTATAACGCTCTCTGCAAAATCGCACCAAAGAGTTGATAAGCTTAATGACATGATTTTAGAGATAAATGATAACTACTCTCAGCGTATCCCAACATCACAGCTTAACGCTGTTATGGAAAAAGCACTAAGAAGACACCAACTTCCAAGTATGCATGGTCAAGTTATTAGAATTTATTACGCAACTCAATATGAAACAAGACCACCAAAAATTGCAATAGTTATGAATAAACCAAGAGGTCTTCACTTTACATATAGAAGATATTTAACAAATAAACTGAGAGAGGCTTTTAATTTTACGGGAACTCCTGTGCTTTTCAAAGCTAAAACAAGAGGCGATAAGTAGTAGTTTCTTTGGCATGTGGAAATTTCCACATGTGCCCGAACGAAGTGACAAATGCCCTTGGGGTGCCAAGCCTGGAGTTAAAACGGTTTAAATATTACCATTGCAACAATTACTAAAAGCAGTAAAGTTGGAACTTCATTATAAAAACGAAAAAACTTTCCACTCTTGTTACACTTTGCTTCTAAAAGTCTTTTTCTAATTGCACCAAGAGAAAAGAAATAAGCCATTAACACAAGTACAAAGAATATTTTTGCATGTAGCCATCCCCCATTAAAACCTATTTCATAAGTTAAATAAATACCACTTATAACTGTAGCCCACATGGCAGGAACACCTATATACTGGTAGATTTTAAACTCCATTATTTTAACAACTTCCACAAACCCGGCATTATCAGCATTTTCTGCGTGATAAACAAAAAGTCTTGGCAGATAAAATAAGACTGCGAACCATGAGATAAGAGATAAGATGTGAAACCAAAGTACCCAACTATACATATATACTCCTTTTAAAAATTACTCTCAATATAGAGAGTGTTATAATTTGAACCGCCGCGCACAACGTTATTAATTAGTCCATAAACACCTGAACGGTGTTTAATTGCCCAGCCAAAGCTAGTGCCTTGTAGTGGTATATAACCCACTAACTTGCCAAGATCTAAATCAATACTAAAATCTATATAGTTTAAAATTTTAGAATTATTGCCAACTGGATTCAAGGACTGTGCTTCCAAATATTCTGTAGAGAGTATTTTATCTGTATACGAAACACCTTCACCAAAACCAAGTCTGAGTCTATTTTCCCAAAAATCAAAATTCCAATAGGCTTTAAAATATAGAGTACTTTCATACACATCATCTTGTAAGCCATTTTCATCAAAAATACTAAATCCAGCTTTTACATAAAAATCCAGTGGCAATTCAAAAGCAGACTCTTTTAATAGATAGCCGGCATCAAATGCTAAAACTTTCAGGTCTTCTTCATGCGACTTTATATTACCTGAGAGCACTTCACCAAAATCACTACTTGTAACTTTTCCATACGCAACTCTGAATGAATAATCGTCTTGCGCCACTAAACTTAAAAACATAAACAGCAGAATAAAAATTTTCAAATATTTTTCCTAATAAAAGTATGTGAAGAATGAGAGGTGTGCCCAATAAAGGGCACGCGGGGATTAATCGTCTAGTGTTTCTAAATCTTTAACTGAAGTTGCACTTTTTTCAATAATTTTGTCATGCAAACGACGTAGTGCTTTTAAAACTCTCTCAAGCGCCATATCAATAGCAGCATCCAAAGATTCATCTTTTTGGTTAATAACAACTGGCTGAGCATGACCAATATGAATATCAAATTCAACTGATGCTCCTTTTTTCTCTGCAGCAACAACAACATTAACAGTAGTAATATCAAGTTGATATTTTTTAAACTCCTCAATAGCATTCTCAATGTGAGATCTTAAATTATCATTAAGTGTTATATCTTTTGCACGAATTTTTACATTCATAATAAATCCTTTAAATAGGCGAATAAGTCAGCCTTTATATATCTTATAATAGCCAAAAAAAGCTGAAAATGTAATATATCTCACTACAATTTGCTATAATGTCAAAAAAAATCAGGACATTATAAATGAGAGTTTTTACAGGTATTCAACCATCAGGTGATTTACATATTGGAAATTATTTTGGTTCTATTAAACAGATGGTTGAAGCTCAAAAAGAGAATGATACATTTGCTTTTATAGCAAATTATCATGCTATGACAAGTGTAACGGATGGTGCGAGATTGGCAGAGCTTACCATGCAGTCTGCAACTGATTTCTTAGCTCTGGGAATAGACCCGCAAAAATCGACTTTTTGGGTTCAGTCTGATGTAAAAGAAGTTCTAGAACTATACTGGATACTTTCCTCTTACACTCCAACCGGTTTACTTGAACGTGCCCACAGCTATAAAGACAAAACTGCCCGTGGAGCCGCTACTACACATTCACTCTTTTCATATCCTGTTCTTATGGCAGCAGATATTTTACTTTTTTCACCTGATATAGTTCCTGTGGGAAAAGACCAGATTCAACATGTTGAGATTGCAAGAGATATAGCTGTCAAATTTAACAATAAATATGGCGATATTCTAAAACTGCCAGAATTTAAAATTGAAGAGCATGTTGCAACAGTTCCTGGAATAGATGGACAAAAAATGTCAAAAAGTTATGGCAATACTGTAAATATTTTTGGCCAAGAGAAAGAACAGCTTAAAACCATTAAAAAAATAGTTACGGAGAATGCGGCACTTGAAGATCCAAAAGAGTTTGCAGGGTGTAATGTTTATAACATGGCAAAACTATTTTTAAATGAAAATGAATTAGTAGAACTTCAAAACAGATACAAAAAAGGTGGAGAGGGTCATGGCCATTTTAAAGTATATTTAGCAGATGTTATTTGGGAATACTTCAGAGAGTACAGAGAAAAACAAGAGTATTTTAAAAAGAATCAAGATGAAGTTAGAGAAATTTTAACCCAAGGTGCGAATAAAGCAAGAGAAGTTGCACTTCCTATGATAGATAAAATCAGAAGTGTAACAGGGTTAAAATATTAAGCTACTTTTGTTTATCTAGCCAGACCATAAGACCTTTTTGAGCATGAAGCCTATTCTCTGCTTCATCGAAAACTATATTTGCATGAGCTTCCAAAACAAATTCACTGACTTCTTGTTCTCTATACGCCGGAAGACAGTGTAAAAATTTAGCACCTTTTTGTGCAAGACACATCATTAAATCGTCGACCATAAAACCTTGAAAGTCTTTTATTCTTTGAGCTTTTTCATCTTCTTGCCCCATTGAAGCCCAAGTATCAGTCGTAACAATAGTTGCTCCATGAACCGCTTCTTTTGGATCATTCATTACTGTTATATTTGCTCCACTTGTTTTAGCCAGTCTTAAAGCTGTTTCTAAAACTTGACTGTCTACCTCATAGCCTTTAGGTGTGGCGATTCTAAGATCAAAGCCAAGTTTAGCAGACAGCATCATCCAGGAATTTGTCATATTATTACCATCACCGATATATGCAACTACCGCATTTTCACTTATGCCATATTCAATCATAGTCATATAGTCAGCTAAAAGCTGCACAGGATGAAAAGAGTCTGTTAAGCCATTAATAACGGGTACTTTTGAGTAACTTGCAAACTCTTCTATCATAGAGTGTTCAAAAGTTCTTATCATTACCATATCACACATGCTCGATATTACTCTCGCTGTGTCTTTTATTGGCTCGCCCCGACCAAGATGGATATCACGGTTAGACAAGAACAAAGCATGTCCACCAAGCTGGAACATACCCGTCTCAAAACTGACTCTGGTTCTAGTTGAACTTTTTTCGAATATCATTCCAAGAGTCTGTTTTTTCAATTCATCTTTATAAATACCAGCCTTCAGGTCTTTTTTTATTTCCAGTCCAATGTTTACAATTTCCAAAATCTCTTTTTTTGTAAAGTCTTTAAGTGTTAAAAAATGTCTCAATACTACTTCCTATTTATTTGCTTATTCTATATTCTAATATATTTTTCTTAAAACTACTTTTTTAAGAGCTTTGCAACTTCTTTTGCATGATAAGAGATGATTATATCAGCGCCAGCTCGCTTAAAACTTATCATTGTCTCCATTAAAACCCTGTCATAATCGATTAAGTCATGTTTTTGTGCCAGTTTCAACATTGCATACTCGCCACTTACATTATAAACTGCCAGTGGCAGTGAAGTATTGTCTTTGATTTCTCTGACTATGTCAAGGTAAGCCAAGGCTGGTTTTACCATCAAGATATCAGCGCCTTGCATCTCGTCTGAAATACTTTCATTAATAGCTTCACGACGATTTGCCGGGTCCATTTGGTATGAAGAACGATCACCAAAACTTGGAGTTGACTCTGCAACATCACGGAACGGTCCATAATAACCTGAGGCAAACTTTGTTGAGTAACTCATAATTGGCAAGTTCTCAAAACCTGCCCCGTCTAGTGCTTCTCTTAATGTTTGAATGATTCCATCCATCATTCCTGATGGAGCTATCATATCTGCACCTGCTTTTGCATGCAGTATTGCCTGCTGAGCAGAAAGTTCTAAAGTAGCATCGTTATTTACAGTTTCATTTTGAACATCAATAATGCCACAGTGTCCATGGTCTGTATATTCACAAAAACACACGTCGGTTACAACGAACATATCTGGATGCGCTTCTTTGATAGCCCTGATAGATAAAGCAATAATGCCATGTTCACATAAAGAATCAGAACCAACAGAATCTTTAACCTCAGGAATTCCAAAAAGTATAATAGAATAAATTCCAAGCTCTTTTAGCTCAATACACTCTTTTAAAACTTCATCTATACTCATTTGAAAGACACCGGGCATAGAAGCAACTTCTGTTTTTATCCCCTCTCCTGAGCGAATGAAAAGCGGATAAATTAAATCATCTACACGGACATGGGTCTCTCTTACTAATGAGCGAAGATGCTTATTTAAACGAATTCTACGAAATCTTTGGAACATAATTAACCTTTTTTATTGCTATATTTTTGCTATAATAATTTTTAGAAAATATTTTACCGTTTTAAAGATTAAATTAATGAATATAGAAATTTCTCAAGCTGCAAACTTACCTTCAAAATATGGCGACTTTAAAGTAAAATCCTTTAAAGAAGGCCATAAAGAACACCTTGTTATATATACGGACAACTTAGATGAAATGCCAATTGTAAGAGTTCACTCAGAGTGTTTAACGGGTGATGCTCTTGGAAGCTTAAAATGTGATTGCGGAGATCAGCTTGAATATGCGCTTAAGTTGGCTTCAAAAACAAAGGGCATGGTTATTTACCTAAGACAAGAGGGACGTAATATTGGTCTTTTAAACAAGATAAATGCTTATGCTCTCCAAGACGAAGGGTACAATACCGTAGAAGCAAACCATCAACTTGGCTTTCGCGCTGATGAGAGAACTTATGAGATGGTTACTACTATATTGCACCATTTCAACATACATAAGATTAGACTTTTGACCAATAATCCGAATAAAATAAAGTCCATAAGCGACATAGAAATAGTACAGATAATACCCATTATTATGAAATCAAATAAATATAATGAAGAGTATCTCGCTACAAAAAAAGATGAAATGGGTCATTTATTCTAGTAAAAAAACAACTATCGATTTTTTCATAAAAAAGATGTTTTCATAAAAAGAGTAAATTTTAGGTAAAATATCCTTTTAAAAGGATATTTTTGTGGATTTACAAGCTACACTCAAACAAGACAATATAATATTGCCGGATAACTTCTTCTACAATATTCAAAAATATAAAGAGCATCTTTTCAAATGGAATAAAGTCCATAACCTAACCGGTGCAAAAGATGACAGAACAGTGAACGAGTTCATTTATGATGCAGTTTTCCCTGTCAGTTTTTTACCGCCTGCAAAAAATCTTTTAGATATTGGCACTGGAGCCGGATTTCCTGGAATGATTTTAGCTTTTGCACTTCCAGATACACAGGTTACTTTAGTCGAGCCACTTGCAAAAAGGGCTAGTTTTTTACAGTTTGTAAAAGCTGACTTAGGACTTCTTAACGTAACGGTTGTGAAAAAAAGAGTCGAAGAGATGCCTGCACAAATTTTTGAACTTATAACTTCAAGAGCTGTAACGGATACAAAAATGCTTTTAAAGCTGAGTGAAAACTTTCGTGATGAAAACTCAAAACTTCTTTTTTATAAGGGCGAGCGAGTCTTTGATGAAGTCAAGGAAACCATGCCTCATAAAATTATAAAAACAAAAAATAGACACTATTTACTTTTAGGAGAAAACTAATGCAATATTTAGTTATTGTAGCGCTTATCGCTATAGTTTACTTTTTCTTTATTAAGAAAAAACCCATTCAACATAAAAACGAAAAAGAAGAAAGTTCAAAGCCCCAGAGCAATGACATGGTTGAGTGTTCGGCATGTGGAATTTACTGCGAGGTCAGTGAGTCCATTTTGAGTAATGCAAAATACTACTGCTCTTCAGAGTGTGTGGAGAAAAGATAATGCTTATTTTTGGACATAGATTTATAGAGAGTGAAGATTTTTATCATGTCTCAGATATAGAGTCTATAAAAAATACTCCACCTTCTTCTACAATATATTTAGAATTCAGTGAAGACAATTTAGACATTATCAGCCATCTTCAGACTAATCAACTCCACTTTGCACTCCGCGTAAAAACTATTCAAGATATAGTATATGCTTCATCGCTTGGTGCTTCTTTTATTGTAATATCTGAAGATTTAGCAAAAAGTGCCCAAAATATTGCTAACAACTATCTTTTTGACGCGAAAATACTTGTAAAGATCAAAGAAGAAGATGAAATCGAAGAACTTGCTATATTGGGAGTAGACGGAGTCATCTTTTCAAATGCGATTATAAAAACAAACTCTTAATTATGTTAGTAAGCACCCTCGTTTTATCTCTGTTGCTTCTTTTTACAGGGTGCTCTAGTAAAAAAGTTGTTCTTCATAAAAAAACTGAACAAACTTCAAAGACACATACTCAAATTCCCTATAAACCAAAAAGCAAAAACTGGATAACTGCCGCCTTGTATGAAGAGTACAAAAAATGGTACAAAACTCCATTTGAATATGGTGGACTGACAAAAAATGGCGTTGACTGTTCATCTCTTGTACAGCAGATTTATGAAGATGCTTTTGGCATACTTATACCAAGAACAACAAAATATCAAGTACGAAAAGGTCGTAAAATCAGCAAAGAATCTGCAAAAGCAGGTGATTTGGTCTTTTTCAAAATAGGTTACAACAAAAGACATGCTGGAATAATTATAGAACAGGGGAAATTTATTCATACTTCGCAAAAACATGGGGTTAGTGTTTCTCAGCTCAGTAACCCTTACTGGAAGAACAAATATTGGCAAAGCAGAAGAATTCTGCCGGAGTAAATAGTGTCTTAGACTATTTCTCTTAAAATCTCTGATTTTAAAGATGTTAAAACTTCATAGCTAATGGTTTTGGCGGACTTTGCAAGTTGACAAGCATCGTTAAAAATCAACAGATTCTCTTCTTCGCTCAAAAAAGAACTGTTATCCATTGAAATTCTGCCGATAAGTTTCGTGCCATGTGGATTTGTATAATTATTTGAACACACTCTTAAAAAGCCGTCTCCATAGCCGAAATTATAATTACTCACTCTGCAGTTTTCTTGGGCCTCATAAGTTCCACCATAACCGATGCACTCACTTTTTTTCAACTCTCGAGATGAAACTTTATCTGCATAAACACTGAGGACAGGTTTCAAACCTTCTACTTTTATGGCCTCTGGAAGTTCCATACATCCATAGGCAGCTATGCCGACTCTAGCCATATCTTCATCAAATTCCACATGCCGAAACAATGCGGCAGAGTTAGAAGAATGAAATCTAAGCTCGTTAAATCCGAACTCATTTGCCAGTTTCTTAGCCTCTTCTTTTACTTTTTTAAAATTGTCGTTTTGCCAAAACCATTCGCCTGTCAATTCATCTGCGCTTCTGTGATGAGTAAAAACAGCTTCTAAAATTAGACCCTGTCTTTTTATACTCGAAAAGGCCTCTCGAAGCTCACTTATTGCAACGCCGTTTCTATGCATTCCAGTGTCCACTTTTAACTCAACTTTTGTGGCATGTGGAAATTTAACTATATATTCTAGGTCGTTTATTGTATACCTAATTGTCTCGTTCTTAGTGCGCACTAAAGAGGAAGTACTTTTAGAATGTGGAAAATCTGCTAAAACCAAAATATAATCAAAAAATTCTTCTATTGCTTGTGCTTCTTTACAAGATTGTACGACAGCCTTTGTTATACCGTACTCTTTTGCCAAAGTTGCCATCACTCTCAGTCCATGTCCATACGCATTATCTTTTAAAACAAGTGCAATTTTATCTTTTGCTTTGGTATGTTGCGCGATAATATCAAGATTGTTAAAAAAATTATTTTTATTTAAAGTTATATAAGCCATAGGGGAATTATATCAAAATGAGACGATTTATTGCAGAGTTTGAAGAACAAAGTTTTACACAAATTATATTTCCACATGCCAAGAGTGACTGGCTTGATTATCTTGATGAAGCAGAAGAAACTTTTATAAATATAATCAATACAATTATAAGATTTCAAAAGTGTTTGGTAGTTTGCAATGATGTCCAAGCAGTGAAGAAACACTTTAAAGAAAATGATAATCTGTACTTTGTTGAGTTTGAGACAAATGATACCTGGGCGAGAGACTGTTCAGCTTTGTGTGTAGAAGAAGACAAGAATATTAAACTCCTTGATTTTACTTTTACAGGCTGGGGCGGAAAATTTGACGCCCATAAAGATAATAGGATGAGTAGAGCCATCTCTAAACACTATTCAAAAGAGATGGAGAGTGTGGACTTTATTTTAGAAGGCGGTGGAGTTGAGAGCAACGGGAAAGGGATTATCTTAAGCACTTCAGAGTGTCTACTTAACAAAAACAGAAACCATTCTTTTACGTCTGAGCAAATCACAAAAAAAATAGAAGAGACTCTCGGAGCAACAGAAGTTTTATGCCTCAACCACGGCTATTTAGTGGGGGACGATACAGATTCCCATATTGACACACTGGCGAGATTTATAGATGAAAAAACAATTATGTATGTGGCATGTCCAAATATATATGACGAACACTATAAAGAGTTAAAACTTATGGAAGAAGAACTTCAAGAGATGGCAAAAACTCATGACTTTAAACTTATAGCCCTTCCGATGACGAAGGCCGTGTACTTTGAAGAGCAAAGAATTCCCGCAACATATGCAAACTTTCTTTTTGTGAACGGTGCAGTAATTGTTCCAACCTATAATATTGCACAAGATGAAGAAGCACTGGAAATTTTCGCAAAAAGTCTACCGCATCTGGAAGTTGTAGGAGTCGATTGTTCTGTGCTTATTCGCCAACACGGCTCACTTCACTGTGTTACTATGAACTTCGCCAAGGGTGTGGAAATCATTTAACTCTATTTCCTCCCTTTTCTTGGAACTACATCTCTTAATATTCCCCTAATGCTCAAAGAGTACTATTGTTAAATCTCTACATTAGGATTCTCTCATTATGAAAAAATATTTATTCATTACAGCGATATTACTATCCTCTTTATCTGCAGAGTTATTGACTCTTCAAGAGTGTATAGATAAAACACTAAAGAGCCATCCGGATATAAAAAGTTTTATGCTTGAGGTATCAAAAAGTGAGCAACAGCAAAAAAGTGTAAGTTCAGCGTATCTGCCACAAGTCAATTTTCAAGCCCAATATGATGTCCAACACACCTATGTTTTACCTCAAAATGGAGAGTTTAGCACACTAGATGAACAGGGATGGCAAGTAGGAATCTCTTTGCAACAGAAGATTTGGGACTTTTCTAAAACAAGTTCAAAAATAGATGTTGCAGAGATAGAAACACGACTTGCAGATTTATCTCTAGAAGAAGCAAAAGCTTTGATGGTTTATAAAGTTGAATCCTTATATGAAACTGCCCTTGTTCAAAAAGAGGCTATTCATGTTCGTCAAAAAGATATGCAAACTAAAAAAGAGCTTCATAAGCAAGCCCACGCGCTTGTGGAACAGGGAATAAAAACAAGTTTGGATGAGACACGTTTTTTATCTGCCTACTACGGGGCAAAAGATACTCTTGGAATTGCTGAAGCTTCATATGAAAAAGCTCTCTCTAGCCTTTGGCTTTATATGGGTGAAAAAAAGATTACTGATGTAGAACTTGAGACAAATCTGCTCAAAAATACAGAGGCACTTCAAACTACTCCTGAGAAACTCTCTAAGGAGATGTTCACAAACAACACACAACTGAAAATTTATGAGCAAAATATTCAAAAAAGTACACTTCTACATAAATCTGCCAAAGCCTCCCATTACGGTTCCATTGATGCCGTCGCTTCTTATACACATTTCAATACCTTAAATGAATATGATGCAAGTTTGCTTGGAGTTGTCCTTAATATTCCCCTTTACACAGGCGGAAATTTAAGCGCTTCAGAGCAAATGGCAAGAATAACAACAAGCAGCGCCAAAGAGTTAAAAAATGCAAAACTTTTAGCACTAGAGGAGGAGTTAGAGGCTTTACTTATAGATTTAAAGCGTTATGAAAATACCATAATCGCCAAAAAATCTCAGCTCGAAGCCTCTCTCGCAACCAAAGAGCTCATAAATGCAAGATACAAAGAGGGTTTAGCGACCTATATTGAAGTGCTTGATGCAACCGCTTTAGAACTCGCTTCAGAACTCGGTCTTTTAGAAGCACATTTCAGCCGTAGCATGGCTCAAAATCGTATCAAATATCTTATAGGAAGTAAAATATGAAAACATGGACAAAATATATCATCACTTTTTTAATCGTAGCACTTGGAGCAGTTGTTTTTTACTTTAAAGTATATATACCAAAAACAACCTATCAGATAATTTCTCCAAAAATAGGCTCTTTAAATGTGCAAGCCTACGGAATCGGAAGCGTAGATGCAAAAGACATCTACACAATCAGCGCGCAAACAGGTGGACGAATTACAAGCATATTTACAGATGAGGGTTTATGGGTAAAAAAAGGTGATTTAATCGCTGAAATTGACCCCGTAGATTTGCCCGTTTTACTTGGAGAAGCGAAGGCTTTACTCGCTAAAGTAGAGTATGAATCTTTGGCGGCTAAAAAAGAGGTACAAAGTCTCAACGCTCAAAAAGAACTCATAAAAATATCGTACGAGAGATACGAAAAACTCTATAAACAAAAGTATGCAGCAAAGGCTGAATACGACAAAGCAAACGCAGATTTACAAAGTATAAATGCCCAGATTGGGGCGAGCAGTGCGCATATAAGTTCAAGTGAAGCAGAGGTTTCAAGAGTGCAAAAAAGTATAGAAGCGATTGAAGTTAAACTCTCACGACTAAAACTTTACGCACCTGTTGATGGCTATGTCATCTCTAAAGATGCTCAAGTCTCTCAAACAGTTCTACCAGCTCAGGCCATTGTAAAAATAGTCGATACAAAAACTGTATGGGTCAAAGCGTACATTGATGAGCAGATAAGTGGCAAGATTCAATTGGGCCAAAAGGTAGAAATCACTCTTCGCTCACAAAGTGACAAAATTTTTGCAGGAAGAGTACAACGCATCTCTGCAATAAGCGATGCAGTTACACAAGAGCGGGAGATAAATATCTCTTTTGATCATTTACCACTTCCTTTTTACATCAACGAGCAGGCACAGGTGGCGATTACAACCGAGAAATTTGATAATATTATGACAATAGATGCAACTCTTCTATCTCAAGAAAATGGAACAAATGGAGTCTGGATTGCAAAAGACTCTCATGCCTACTTTCAAGAGCTTGAGATTATAGCGCGTTCGGGCAAGCTTGTGGGGGTAAAATCAGGAGTCGATGAGAGTACAAAAATCATTGTTTTAAATCCTAAGAAAAAGCCACTCTCTGAGGGAATGGGGATTCACTTATGATAAATCTTGCACAAAAAGATATTTCACATACCTTAGGCAAGTTTATTGTTACTGCCATGGGTGTCGGAATGCTGCTTGGAATTGTGTTGATTATGATTGGTGTATACCGTGGGATGATGGTAGATGCCGAAATTTTACTAAAAGATATCAATGTTGATATTTGGGTAGTTCAAGAGGATACTTTGGGTCCTTTTGCCGAGGCTTCGCGTATCCATGAAGATTTCAAAGATACTCTCAAAGTGATAGATGGAATAGAAGTCTCAGAAGCTTTAACTTTTCAAAATTTACAGCTTTATGGACTGGCACAACCGGTTCGAGTAACTGCAGTCGGATTTAACCCTTTTGGCGAAATCAGCCCTATCGGCCCTGCAAATCTGATAGAAGGACGTATGTTAGAAAAAAGCCATTACGAGGCAGTTATCTCTTATGCATCAGGCTTTAAACTCCATGACAAAATTAAAATAGGTCGTAATGACTACACTATTGTCGGTCTTACCAAAGGGACTGTCTCTTCAGGCGGAGAACCACTTATCTACATCAGTTTAAAAGATGCACAAGAGTTGCAGTTTAGCTATTCCAATGCGAGTATACGCAACGATAGAGCAAGAGGAATTAGCGGTAGTGGAGAGATTCACATGGTAAACACCGTTGTAGCAAGAGTAAAAGCGGGTTATGACGTAAATGTAATAGCAAAAAAGCTTGGCATGTGGAAACATGTGGGTGTCTATACAAACGAGGAACAAACGACTATCTTGACAAAAAATCTTGTGGAGAGAGCCTCAAAACAGATAGGACTTTTTACTGCGATTTTGGTCGTGGTTTCTACCATCATCATCGGTCTCATTATCTACACCATGACTTTAGAAAAGATGAAAGAGATCTCAATTATGAAGCTTATCGGAATTCCCGATAGCATCATTGTAAAAATGATTGTGCAAGAGACTGTTATACTTGGATTTTTTGCTTTTATATTTGGAAATATCTTCTCTCATATTATTTATGATAAATTTCCAAAAAGAGTGGTTTTAGAAGCTCCCGATGCGCTTGGACTTTTTGTCGTTATTTTAGTTGCTTCAGTTTTGGCTTCGTTTGTCGGTGTGGGAAAAGTAATCCACGCAGACCCTACCGTGGCAATTGGAGGCTAAAATGAAACAAAGCATAAGAATCGAAAATTTAACAAAAAGTTTTGGAAGTGGCGATAATTTTGTAAGCGTGATTGATGGAGCATCCTTTACTATAAACAAGGGAGAGTTAGTTGCATTAGTCGCCCCTAGTGGAGCCGGAAAAACAACTCTGCTAATGATGATAGGGTGTGTGGTCGACCCGACATCAGGAGAGATTTGGCTTGGGAATGAAAAAGTATATGCGAACCGCTGGCTTACAAATAATTCAAGACAGATTAGGCGAGAAAAGATAGGTTTTATCTTTCAGGCACACTACCTCATCCCTTTTTTAAATGTGATAGAAAATGTCACCTTAGTGCCTCAAAGTAACAAAGTCCCAACAGACAAAGCAAATGCACATGCCATGGAGTTACTCCAATATTTTGACATTGCAAACAAAGCGCACAACAAACCCTCCCAACTCTCAGGAGGTCAAAACCAAAGAGTAGCAATTGCCAGAGCCTTGGCTAATAACCCTGAGATAATCTTGGCAGATGAGCCAACTGCCGCACTCGACACCGAACGTTCAATAAGTGTCGTAAAAATGCTGAAAAAAATAGCAGCAGAACAAAATGTTGCAATCATAATGGTTACGCATGATGAGAGGATGTTAGAGTATTGTGATCGTGTGATGAAGATCGAAAAGAAGAAGATTGTGTTTGAGTGATTTTATTTTAAATCATTTCATTAAAGAACATGGCTCACTTCACTGAGCTACTGTTCACTTCATTGGTGGTGTTACTATCCTGATTTAAAATCGCCACGCCGCTCATAATCAAATAAGTAGCAAGACCAAAACCTAAGGCTACTAAAATTACTCTTTTTATTTTTTCTATTTTACTCATACGCGAATTTTAGCAAATACTTATTTACTTTTTAACACTTTTGTAACATTACTTTCATATTATGCATTAATTTAATTAATTAAGGTAAA